>CAMDKT010000058.1 GCA_945900935.1 Candidatus Sulfopaludibacter sp. SbA3
CCGCCACACCGTCCCGCATTCGGACAGCGCCAACCCTATCCCCGGACGGCATACCTGCGCTAAAGTGATGAAGCGAAAGCATCTACGCGCCATCCGGGGATTGGCTGCGGAGTTGCGTTAGCAAGAAGCAGGAAACCAGCATGGACGTACCTCGCGAGGGAGCGGCAAAAAAGAGATTGATCCGGCGCGTTATCGCCGGAGTAATCGTGCTCGGCGTGGCCGGAGGTATTACGTTCTGGCTGAGCAAATTGCAGCCGGCGGCGGTCTCCGTGGAATTTTCGACAGTCTGGCCGGATACGGTCAAACGCGGGCCGATGCTCCGCAACGTGCGCGGCATGGGAACTTTGGTGCCGGAAGAAGTTCTGTTTGTCCCCGCTATCTCCGAAGGCCGCGTGGAGAGAATCCATATGCGGGCGGGGGCGATCGTGCAAGCTGACACCGTTCTCCTGGAACTCAACAATCCGGAATTGCAACTCGCCGCCTCCGAGGCCGAGTGGCAAGTGAAGGCCGCTGAGGCCACCCTCCGCGAGTTGAAAGTCAGGTTGGAATCCCAACGCCTGGATCAGGTCTCGAACCTCGCCCGTGTGCAAAGCGAATTCACGCAGGCGAAGTTGCAGGCGGATCGTGACGAGGCGCTCATCAAACTGGGGCTGAAGGCGGATTTGGAATACAAGCTGACGAAGGCGAAGGCCGATGAACTCGGCGGCCGAACGAAGCTGGAGAGTCAGCGTGTTGACAATTTCGCCGAATCGATTGAAGCGCAGATGGCCGGACAGCGGGTGCAAATCGAGAGGTTAAAGGCCGGTTGGGATTTGAAGAAGCAGCAGGTGTCGCAGTTGAAGGTGCGCGCGGGAGCGGCTGGCGTTTTGCAGCAGATGGCCGTTGAGGTCGGGCAGAAAGTGCTGCCCGGCGCGGTGCTGGCCCGCGTCGCCCAGCCGACAAAGCTGAAGGCGGAATTGAAGATCGCTGAAACGCAGACGAAGGATATTGTCATTGGTCAGCAAGCGACCATCGATACCCGCAACGGCCTGATTCCCGGCCACGTAGTCCGCATCGATCCGGCCGCGATCAACGGCACGGTGACCGTGGACGTAAAGCTCGATGGCGCTTTGCCGGCGGGCTCGCGGCCCGATTTAAGCGTCGATGGCACCGTTGACTTGGAACGGATCACCGACGTGGTCTACGTCGGCCGGCCGGTTTACGGACAGCCGCAGAGCACCATCACGCTGTTCAAACTGGTGCCCGGCACGGACGAGGCCATCCGCGTTCCTGTCAAGCTGGGCCGCGCGTCGGTGAACCATATTGAAATCGTCGAAGGCCTCAGCGTGGGTGACACCGTGCTGCTCTCCGACATGTCGCAGCACGACTCGCAGAATCGCATCAAATTAAAGAAATAGGGGACATTCAAGCATGAGCGACGCTCTTCTGGTGATGAACGGCGTGACCAAAGTGTTCACGACCGATGAAGTGGAAACACACGCGCTCGCCGGGATTCATCTCAATCTCAAGCGCGGAGAATATGTCTCCATTTCCGGGCCGTCCGGTTGCGGCAAGTCCACGCTGCTGGCGATTCTCGGCCTGCTCGACTCGCCCAGCAGCGGCTCCTACGTTCTCAACGGCCGTCCGGTGCAAAGCCTGAAACTGGCCGAACGCGCGCGCATCCGCAACCGCGAGATCGGCTTCATATTCCAGGCGTTCAACCTGATCGGCGATCTCACCGTCTATGAAAACGTCGAACTGCCGCTGACCTATCGCGGCATGAGCGGCGCGGAGCGCAAGAAGCGCGTGGTGGAAGCGCTGGAGCGCGTCGGTATGTCGCACCGCATCAAGCACTATCCGTCGCAACTTTCCGGCGGTCAGCAGCAGCGCGTGGCTGTCGCTCGCGCTCTAGGCGGTGACCCGTCCATCCTTCTGGCTGATGAGCCGACAGGCAACCTCGACTCGCAAAACGGCGAACAGGTGATGGAACTGATGCGCGAACTGCATCGCGGCGGCGCGACCATCTGCATGGTGACCCACGATCCCCGCTACGCCAAATACGCGGACCGCGAAATTCACTTGTTCGACGGTCGCATTGTTGAGGAATCGCGAGAGGCCCCGGCCGCATGAACGAACTCGTCCGGCTGCGGAGCGTCGAGAAATATTTCGAACACGGCGTCTCCCGCAACTACGTTTTGCGACAGATCAACCTCGACATCGCGCCCGGCGAATTCATTTCCATCATGGGGCCTTCCGGTGCCGGGAAATCGACGCTGTTGCACATCCTCGGCATGCACGACATGTCGTGGCGCGGCGAGTACTGGCTGATGGACCGCCCTATGCACTCGCTCGGCAAGAAGGAGCGGATGGAGATGTACAAGGCCCATTTCGGCTTTGTCTTCCAGAGCTATCACCTTCTCGACAATCTGACCGTCTACGAAAATCTGGAGATCCCGCTGACGTACCGGAACATCAGGCGCGGCGAGCGAGAGAGCCTGGTCGCCGACGTGCTGGACCGGTTCCAGATTGTCGGCAAGAAGGACCTGTTTCCTAATCAGCTTTCCGGCGGCCAGCAGCAACTGGTGGCGGTCGCGCGCGCTGTCATCAGCAGCCCCAAAATCATTCTGGCCGATGAGCCCACCGGCAATCTGCACTCCTCACAGGGCGAAGAAATTATGCAGCTTTTCAAGAAGCTGAATGCAGAGGGGACTACGATCATACAAGTCACGCACAACGAGAAGAACGCGACGTATGGCAACCGCGTTGTCCAACTGCGCGACGGCTGGGTGGAATCGCAGTAGGTTTTTCAACAACCAGCACTAGTGTTAGCCGCACCGAATCCGGACGCCGGAACGGCCCCAAAATACCGTCTGACCAGGGAGCGAAGCGTTCGGCCAGATTAACGGCGGCGTCACTTTTACAGGGGATAGAAGCTTTATGCAGATCTTTTTCCCGGGGGAGGTTTCAAAACCTTTCACTGGTGCCCACACTCTCTATTCGCCGCGCCGCAGATGCCATAGCCTACACTCAAACTACATGCGCAACCGGGGCTATGCCTACACCACAATCATCAGCAGCAAATACCATGGACAAGGCCTGCTCTCCCACTTGGCAAGCCTTTACGCCCACTCAACCCCACAAGCCTGGCAACAGAAACTGAACAACGGCGAAGTCACCCTCAACGGCGTCACCGCCACCGGAAGCGAATCGGTCACTTTAGGCCAAACCCTTGTCTGGAACCGTCCACCCTGGATCGAACCCGACGCCCCTCAGCACTTCGAAGTCCTGTTCGAAGACCCCCATCTGTTGGCCGTTAACAAACCCAGCGGGCTGCCCACCCTCCCCGGCGGCGGCTTCATGGAAAACACCCTCTTGCGCTGGGTGCAAAAGCAAACCCCCGAGGCAAACCCTGTCCACCGGTTGGGCCGAGCCACTACCGGCATCGTCCTCTTCGCCAAAACACCGCAGGCGGCCTCTAATCTATTCGCAAACTGGAACACACCCAAAATCCAAAAAATCTACCGGGCGCTGGCTCAAAACATTGCACAGCACGACGCCTACGAAATCCTCACACCCATCGGCCTCGTACCGCACCCGCTCATCGGTTCCGTGTGGGCCGCCAACCCAAGTGGCAAACCGTCAAAGTCATTGGCAAAGGTGATCTCACGCACCAGCAGCACCACAACATTTGAGGTAAGCCTACATTCGGGCCGCCCTCATCAAATCAGAATCCATCTGGCATCCATCGGCCATCCCCTGGTAGGCGATCCTCTGTACGGCCTAACGGGCCAGCCTCTTGAAAATCTCCCCGGCCTCCCCGGCGATGGAGGCTATTTCCTGCACGCCCAGTATCTGAAATTCCACCACCCCATCACCGGAGAACAAATCAATCTTGAGGCAGCTTTGCCGTCCGGATTCTCATTGCATCAGTAGGTTCACGGCGGGAATCAAATCAGGGTGGCCGTTGAAACCTGCGCGATCTGACCATTCCGAATCCTAACGAAGCAAGTTTTATTACACTCCGATAATGGTGGTTATCAGGTCTAATACCGGTACGGTCGTTTTTGCGCTTCACTATTCAATCGACGCAGCCGTTCGTCGATGCATTCGTCGAACAGCAGACGCATTAAACGCTTGCCGGCAATAAATGCTTGGCTTCTTCCAGCGCTTCGAGCGCAAGGCCTCGGGAGACAGTCGGGAATCTTTCCAGGAAGTCCTCCAGCGAGTCTCCGCCCTCTAAGTATTCGAACAGGGTCCGAACGGGGGAAACGCGTGCCCCTCAGAACCGGCTCGCCGTGCATCGTCTCGGAGCCTCGGGTAATCGCTTTCGCCACCATTCGATTTTCACTCATTCGGCCTGGGCTGCGGAAGCATTGCGTATAGCCCGCCGCGTCGGCGTTTGAGCCAGCCACTGTCGAGATTCGATCAAGACCGGTGGCGGTCAGTCCTCCGCCAACAAATACTGCCTCTTGGGATCATGCGGCCCGGTCCCCAGTTCCACCACAATCCCGCGGGCCTTCAGCCTGCCAAGTCTGGTCAGCGTCGCCCGCGCGGAAAGCCCGGTCAGCTTTGCGATTGCCCCCGTCCCCATCGCTCCCCGTTTCCTGAGCACGGCGATAATTTTCCCGTCGATCGCATCCACCAGCGGCGCCGCCACGCGTTCGCTGAAAATCGTAACGCGGAAGTGCGAGCCCAACTCTTCCAACTTTGGCTTCGGCAATCCCGCCTCTTCACACGCCGTATTCATTCGCTGAATCCCGCTGCCCCAGTGCTCGATCAATCGAAGCTCGTGGAATACACGGCCGATCACTCGGTTTCGCAGTTTCGACACCCCCTGCTGTAAATCATCAAGAGTGATGCCGAGAGGCAATAGGCCGGGATTCTCGATTTCGATACGATCGTCAAATACGGCGAGCCGGATCGGCGAGCCCTGCTGCGCGTAGTCCGCATGGGCAATCGAGTTCACCACGGCTTCACGGATTGCCACCAGCGGTATCGACCATCGTTCCTGCCGACGAATGCCCTTGATCACGGACTCAACCATCAGGTGTTTCCGCGCAAACGCGATAACCTCTTCAGCGGCGACCGGTAGCGCCGCTCGCACGGCGACAGAGTCGATTAAGCGAGCCTTGTTGCTCCCGGCAAACCGCCCGGCCTGGATCCACGAATCCGGGAACGCGGAGAACCGGTCCTTCCCGAACAGAAGCAATCCGCCGATCGTCGGGACCTGCCGGCCCTGGTGCTCCGTGGTGACTCGCAGGGTCCTCCACGCCAGCGGAGTGAGCTTCTTATAAGGCAAGAACAACTCGGAAGCAAGTCGGAAGTCCAGATCTTCCGCGTTCAAATTCGGCACTGCCTGCTCATCGTAAGTATCGATGCGTTTCAAACGCGCCATGTCCTCGATCTGCGTCGCGCCGGCCTTTCGATTCGTCGACCCCACTCGAATAAATGTTCCGTTTTCAGCCCCCAGGCTTATGAGGTGATGCGGGCGCGTGCTGCTGGGATGGATCTCTACCGCAAGCACGTTCGTCTTGCGCCAGTTCACCACTTCGATATTGGGAACAAGCTGTGGATAAAGGGAATCGGCAATCAAATTCGCCAATTGCGCCTCTGTCTTCAGGACATCGCGAACGCCGAAAACCTGCCGGGATCCAGCCTCGACCCCAATCAGCAAAGTCCCCCCAGCCGTATTCGCAAAAGCGATAATCGTCTTCAACGCGCCTGCCGGTGACGAGATGTCCCGCTTATATTCCAGCGTCTTCCCTTCGGCGCGTTTCAGCAGTTCATTCAGGTTCACTACTCCGCATTCTACTCGGAAGTACTCCGCACCGCAACGCTTCCGAGTTCGTTTCGCGCACTGCCCAAACACCGGAAGCTGATACGATGCATGAACGCGGAGCAATGAGCGCCCCCACCCAAATCGCCCACTACAAAATCACAGGCAAGCTCGGTGAAGGCGGCATGGGCGCGGTCTATCGCGCCACCGATACCAAACTCAATCGCGAAGTCGCCATCAAGGTGTTGCCCGGCGCCCTGGACGCCGATCGCTTGGCCCGCTTCACTCGCGAAGCCCACGTCCTCGCCGGCCTCAACCACCCCAATATCGCTACGATTCACGGCGTCGAGGAACGCGCCATTGTGATGGAACTGGTCGAAGGCCAACCCATCGCCGGGCCGCTGACAGCCGGGCAAATCCTCCCTCTCATCAACCAACTCATCGACGCCCTCGAATACGCCCACGACAAAGGCATCGTCCACCGCGATCTCAAGCCCGCCAACATCCTGCTCACCAACGATGGCCGCCTGAAAGTCCTCGACTTCGGCCTCGCCAAAGCCCTCTCCAACGAGCCGGCCGCAGCCGTATCCACGCTCGCTAGCGTTTTCGCTTCGCGATCAGTTCGCGGATTATCGGCACGAGATCGCGAGGAACGCTCATGACGGTTTCTGAGGGCCTGACGCCTGCCTCATCTTCAAGAAGAGCCTCCTCCTCCAACTGACCCTCATAGTGAGCGAGCACCCGCTCTAGTCTGTCGTCGTCCCATCCTTCCGGAAGTTTGTTTTCGCTCATTGGTGCTTCTTCTTTCTTCGTCCGCGAAAAGCCGCGAGCGGCTTGCCGGTTAAATCGTATGCGGTAATTACAAAGACGCTGTCCGGCACCCGGTCTGGTACATAGATGACACGGAGATACCGGCCTGACACGGTCTGCCCTGAAGCAACCCTGGAGCCATCGCTACCATTGCGATCCTCCTCCGGAAACTCAAGAACGTCAATAACCTCGACTTCGCTGACTTCATGGCCAAAAATGTGCGGCAGGCCCGTGGCTGGATCGATGTAGAGTCGCGCCTGCATCATTCTCCGACTTCATTCTAGCGCACCCAACCCCCTCCGGCTTCGATACAATACCTTCATGAAATGGCTGCTCGCCGTCGCGGTTGTGGTGTCTCTACCCGCCGCCGAAACTCCGGCTGAGTTCTTCGAAACCAATGTCCGCCCCATATTGGCCAGGAACTGCTTCTCCTGCCACACCCACAGCAAACTGGGCGGTCTGGCAATGCTATCCCGCGAAGACCTCTTGAAAGGCGGCAAAACCGGCCCCGCCATCACTTCCGGCGATCCGGACAAAAGCCTCCTCATTCAAGCCATCACCCATCAGCACGAGCGCCTGAAAATGCCGCCCTCCGGCAAGCTCGACGCCGCCTCCGTCACCGCTATTAAAACGTGGATCCGAGACGGTGCCGTCTGGCCCGAAGGCCCCAAAGCCAAGCAGTACGCCGTCACCAGCGAACAGCGCGAATGGTGGGCCTTCCAGCCCGTAAAGAACCCCGCGCCTCCAACCGTCAGGAACAAGGCCTGGATCAAGAACCCCATCGACGCCTTTATCCTGAACGCCCTCGAAGCCAAGAACCTCAAACCCACTCCCGCGGCCGATCGCCGCGCACTGATCCGCCGGGCAACCCTCGACCTCACCGGCCTTCCCGCCGCCGCCGCCGATATCGATGCTTTCCTCGCCGACAAATCTCCCAACGCTTTCGCCGCCGTCGTCGACCGCCTCCTCGCCTCACCCCATTACGGCGAACGCTGGGGCCGCATCTGGCTCGACGTCGCCCGTTACTCCGACGACAAACTCAACTCCACCATGGACGAGCCCCGGCCCAATGCCTACCGCTTCCGCGACTGGGTCGTCCAGGCACTGAACAAGGACATGCCCTACGACACGTTTGTCAAAGCGCAACTTGCCGGCGACCTGATGGACAACCCCGATCTCATCGCCGGCACCGGCCTTTATGGCCTCAGCCCCGAGTTTCAGGATGATCGTGTCGACGTCACCACCCGCGGGTTTCTGGCCCTAACCGTCGCCTGCGCCCAATGCCACGATCACAAATTCGATCCCATCCCCACCAAGGATTACTACTCCCTGCTCGGCGTCTTCAACAGTTCCAAACAGAACGAATTCCCGCTCGCCGATAAAGCCGCGGTCGCTACCTGGACCCAGCAGAAAAAGGCCCTTGATAAGGCCAAGGAAACTCTCAGCAGCTTCTACGCCAAGCAGGCCGAACAGCTCTCCGAAATGTTCGCCGCCAAGGCCGACAAATACCTGCTCGCCGCCCAGGACAAAGGCCCCTACGACGGCTTGGACGCCGAGACTATCCAGCGCGTTCGCAACTATCTGAAGAAAAAGGATCGCCTCGCCAAAGTTGCCGAGGACCCGGCGTTGTTCCGCGCTGAACTCATGGCCGTCCAGGAGGAAAAGAAGGAAGTCGACGAAACGAACAACATCCGGCTCGGCGGCTCCAAAGAACGCGGCGATCTCTCCCAGGCCAACCTCCTCTCCCTCGCCCCTGAAAAATTCTATCTGTGGCGGGATTTCTATCGCGCCGGCGGCGTGTTCCACTACGGTCCCGGCAAGATAGAGCGTTTCCTCGAAGGCCCATGGCGCGAACATCTGCATCTTCTAAAGCAAATCGTCGAAGTAGCGCAAAAAGCGTTGCCCGGGCAGTACCCGTTCCTCCACGCGATGACCGATTCGGAAAAGCCGCGCAACGAACGCATTCACGTGCGCGGCAACCGCGCCAACCTCGGCGACGAAGCCCCCCGCGGCTGGCTCACCATTCTCTCCGCCAAACCCGAACCGGTGAAGTTTGAAAAAGGCAGCGGCCGTCTCGAACTCGCCGAGCGCATCGCCGCCAAGGACAATCCGCTCACTCCCCGCGTCATGGTCAACCGCATCTGGCAAGGCCATTTTGGCGAGGGCATTGTCCGGACCACTTCCAACTTCGGCCGCCTCGGCGAACAGCCCTCGCACCCCGAGTTGCTCGACTATCTGGCCAGTAAATTCATGGAACAAAACTGGTCCATGAAATCGATGCACCGCGAGATCCTGCTGTCGGCGACATACCAGATGGCTGGCGGAAACATCGAAGGGGAAAATCGTCTCCTTGAGCAGTTCCCCGCGCGCCGTCTTGACGCCGAGTCGCTCCGCGATTCCATTCTCGCCGTCTCCGGCCGCCTCGATCCAGCCATCGGCGGCAAAGCCTTCCCGCTGGAAGACACGAAGCAGACACGCCGCACGATTTACGGCTACGTCAGCCGCCGCCGGACCGACACGATGTTGAACCTGTTCGACTTTCCCAACCCCAACGCCACCAGCGAAAAACGCGTCAATACCGACGTGCCTTTACAGCGCCTGTTCCTGCTGAACAGCGCGTTAATGGCCGACTCCGCCGAAGCGCTGGACAAGAAAGCCGAAGCCGCCACTCCCGATGAGCGGATCCGCAAAGGTTACCGCGCGATCTTTGGCCGCGTTCCCACAAAGGCCGAACTCGACCTCGGCCTGCAATACGTCAAGGCGGGGGGCGACGCATGGCCGCAGTACTGGCAAGTCCTGTTGGCGACCGATGAATTTCTGATGGTGAGGTAAACACAATGATGACCCGGCGCGAAATATTGCAATCCGTGGGCATGGGATTCGGCGGCTGCGGCCTCGCCAGCGCCGCCGCCACCACGCATTTCCCCGTCAAAGCGAAACACATTATTTTCGTTTTCCTGAACGGCGGTCCTTCTCAGGTCGATACCTTCGATCCCAAGCCCGAGTTGCAAAAGCACCACGGCAAGCCCATGCCCGCCGGCCCGAATTTGCGCACCGAGCGCAAAACCGGAAACCTGCTCGGGTCGCCATTTACGTTCCATCGCCGCGGTAAAAGCGGCATCGAGATCAGCGAGATATTCCCGCGCCTCGGCCAGAACATTGATGAATTCGCCGTCATCCGCTCCATGTATACGGACCGGCCCAATCACGAGCCGTCACTGTTGATCATGAACTGCGGCGTGCCGCTGCCGGGCAAGCCATCGATGGGAAGCTGGCTCAGTTACGGCCTCGGGTCGATGAACAAGAACCTGCCCGGTTTCGTCGTCTTGTGCCCCGGCGTGCCCGTCATTGGGAGTCAGTTGTGGTCGTCAGCCTTCCTGCCCGCCGTTCATCAGGGCGTGCATTTGGAGACGAAGGAGAAGGACGTTCGCAAGCTGGTGCCTTACATCACGCCCCGCCGCGGCGCCGAAGAGCAGCGCCGCCAAATGGACCTGTTGGCGTCGTTGAACAAACTGCAAGCCGAGAGCAAATTCGAAAGCGGCGTCGAATCGATGGAGGTCGCCTTCCGCATGCAGAAGGAAGCGCCCGAAGTTTTCGACATCACCAAAGAACCCGAAAAAGTGCGTGAGCGTTATGGCGACACCGCCATCGGCCGCGGCTGCCTTATGGCCCGCCGTATGGTCGAAAAGGGTGTGCGCATGGTGCAGATCTATCACGGCAACGGCCAGCCCTGGGATAACCACGACGATATCCAGATCCATCGGACCCTGGCGCGCGAGGCCGATCCCGCAATCGGCTCGCTGATCGAAGATCTCCGCGAACGCGACATGCTGAAGGAGACCATTGTGCTAGTCGGCGGCGAATTCGGACGGACACCCAGCGTCGAAGTCAGTGGCCTGGTGACGCACCAGAACGGGCGCGATCACAATAACCACGGCTATTCCATGCTCGTCGCCGGCGGCGGATTCAAGGGCGGCATCACGTATGGAGCAACCGACGACTTCGGATTCAAGGCTGTGGACAAGCGAGTCTACGCCCACGACCTGCAAGCGACGATGCTGCATCAAATGGGGATCGATCATACCAAGCTGACCTACCGCTACGGCGGCCGCGATTTCCGCCTCACCGATGTCGGCGGCAGTGTCATTCACGATTTGCTGGCGTGAGGAACACCGTCACATCTCACTCAAAGCCGCAATAAGCGCCCCCTTTGCCGTCGCCGTCAGCGGATTCCCCGCCAGCCGTATCTCCGACAACGGCACCGGGAAATGCACGGCCCGGATCGCCTGCTCAAACCGGTCCCGAAATCCCTGCGGCATCGTACTCCCGCCGCTCAATATCATCGGAATCGGCCGCCCCAGCCGCGGCAAACTCTTCGACTTCGCGAACACGTCTTTCATCGCGCCGACGAGCGTGTGGATCAGGTCATCGTAATAAACTGAAATTACCTGGTGCGCCTTCTCCTGCTGCGCGCCGCCGAAAACGAAGCTGTTTTCCTTGATCAACCGCACACGCGTTGCCAACTCATTCGTCACCGCCGCCGCGCTCGAATCAATATAATCGCCCGCCTTCGGCACACTAAACGAGATTACAGGAACCGCCAAATACGACATGCAAACATTGCACAACCCGCCGCCCACGCTGATCCCAATCCCGGTATAATTCGATGCTTCCAACTCGCTGTACACCACCGCCAGCCCCTCGCTCACCGATTTGGCGTCGTACCCCAACTCCGTCAGCATTTGACGTAATGACGCCTCGTGGAAGGTCGCCGTTTCCGCCGCCCCCGCCGGCGCCGCCGGAACGCTAAAAAACAACTTCTGCCGCGCATGTTTCGCCGCGCCCAGCAGATTGCGCAGCAACTCCTGCAACATCGTCAAACTCTCCGGCTCATCGGGATTCAGAAAGCCCCGCGCCATCGGCCGGCGCGATTCCGCCCCCAACAAATCCGCGAACCGCTCGCTTTCATTCCCTTGCACCAGAATCTCGTTCGCCCGAACCGTGTGCGGCACGTTCTCTTTCCGCAGGACACTCTCGGTAAACTTCGACCCCGGCAGTGTCACGAACGAATTCAATTCGCTCCGGTAAATGTAGTTCGTCTCGCTCGGCCACGCCGCCACAATGCGGCTCGTCCCGACGTCCAAACCCACCGGCGTGGACCCATCGGAATAGCGATATGTCATTGAATAGAACTCCTTGTTTCCGACTCGGAAAAGTCCAGATGGCGGAGTGGGTCGACCACTTCTTTGAATCGTTTCGACAGAAATCGCCGGTACGCCGCCGTTGATAACCCTCGCCGCGTCGCTTCCACGCGCAGATTCGTCTCACCCGCGCTGATTCCGTCCTGCAGTTCTTCGGCGGCGAGATCTACGTAACGATCTTCAAACCGAAATCCGAAAAGCGTTATCGCCGGTAACGGAGTTAGATAATTCTCCGGCAATCCAAGTTTCGCGAAGGGGAATCCGGCCGACCAGTCCGTGTGATACCCCACACCCATATTCCGCGGATTCACCGACACCTGCGCATGTGTCACGCAGTTCGCCGCCGGAATCCGGTATCGGGATCGCAATATATCCGTCAGCAGCCTCGCGCTCATCACCTGTGGCTCCGTCACGCTCGGCTTGCCACTCTCACCGCGCGACTGGCCATCAAACGAGACACCCAGAAAACTGTGGTTCATGTTGACGAAGTAGTACGTCCCATCGGCCCATACGGACTCGCCGGCGTGGTTCGCCGACTCGTTCTCCGGCACGGTTCGAAACACCCGCCCAAACCGGTCGATCACGTAATGGTACGCGCGCCGCGACCGCACGTAACCCAAAGTGCCATCCGCCGCCCGCCGCAACTCCCGGTTATTTGCCTCCTGATACGCCCCCGCGTCCGATTCCGTAGTGTGGAACACAATCCCATACGGTGCCGGACTCTCCTCGCGCGCGCCATTATCCATTCGCCATCGCTGAAACGGAACCGCCTCGCGTGGCACCGCGCTGTAACGCTTCTCAATCCGCAGGCCGTTGCTGTACATTTCATGGTCTATCGTATTCTCGACCGTCCACACATTCGCGAACAGATCGAACCGTGAAGACGCCTGCACGCTCCGCCGCGGCGCCGCGCCGTCGGTGATCATCGGAATCGGCAACAGCAGCGCCGCCGCTACAAATGCGCTCACACGGTGTAACTTTGTGTTCGCCAGTGCGCGCCGAAACGGCCGCCTCGACCAATACGCCGCTGATCCACGCAAATACCCCAGCCTCTCTATCGGATCTTCAATCCGCTCCGCCCGCCAGCTCAAATACTTGGCAAGCACCCGCCCCGGCGCTCGAAGGCGCGTCACGCGGGCGACACTGGTTACGCTGCTCATTCCAAAACGTGGCCTGTTCGTCTATCGAACGAAGCCTAATTATTACTTATAGTACGCAACCCTTAGTCGCAGGACAAGATTACCCCTACTAATCTAGGGCTCAAGCGGCAAAACTCTGGATTCCGACTGGAATTTCCGGAAATCCGAGTACGAGATCTCAACGTCGACGCGCATTTTTTTCAACAAGGCCAACCGCGCGTCGAAATCCACCTTGATCCGCACCGGCATCCAAAGTTCATTGTTTACATAGCTTTTCTCCAGCGAGAACCGCGCTCCCCCCTCCAACCGCGCCAGCACGAGTCCGAATGAAACCGAATCGATCGCCTCCGCCTCCAACTTCAACAGCGTCGAATCCTGCTTCGCGACATAAAAGCGGCCTTTGAATTTTGTCAACATCTTCGCCCGCGAATCCCGCGGCTGATACGACGGCACGGGCGTCGCGTCAATCATCCACGCGCCCCGTCCCGCAACGTTTGCCTCTCCCGCGAGTTGAAACGAATACGCGTTGGGAATCTCCTGTAAAAATGCCCGGCGGCGACGACGCTCTCGCGCATACTTCGCGACTCGGCTTTCCTGTTGACGCGGCGTCTCCCGCGCTCGTTCCGCCGCCAGTTTGTCGATTTTCGCCTGTTCCTTTTTCTGCTCCGCGGCCGTCAGAGGCTTCCCGTCACTGGCCACCAGCCGCCGGTAAGGCTGCCCGTAGAGACTCATGATTTCATTCGTCTCCGACTGCCGCTTCGTCCGCTGCCCGTTCTTCCATTCCTGCTCCGACGACGTCTCCAAATACGCCTAGTGCCGTGCCAGATCATCGTCCCGCTGGTCCCCCCGCAAACTCTTTTCGATGATCGCCCGCGGGTCCTGCGCGCAAATCGACAGCCCCGCCAATGCAAGAACCAATCGCATGATCATCAGACGCCCCCAACCATCCAAAGTTGCTAAAAGAAGGTTGCTAAAATAGTAAGCAATGGATTCCATTGCAAAGTACCAGCACGATTTAACCGAAACCATCCGCGGCATCGACACCGGCGGCGTTCGCAAAGCGGTCGCCCTTTTCGCCGAAGCCCGTGAAACCGGCAACACCATCTTCGTCTGCGGCAACGGAGGCAGCGCCAGCTCCGCTTCCCACTTCGTCTGCGATGTCTTGAAAGGTGCCAGCTTCGGCCGCGACAAGAAGTTCCGCATCCTCAGCCTTAACGACAACCTGCCCGCTCTCACGGCCTACTCCAACGATGTCGGCTACGACGTCGTCTTCGCCGAGCAACTCAAGAACTTCGCCAAACCCGGCGACGTGTTCCTCGCCATCAGCGGTTCTGGCAACTCCCCCAACGTCCTCCGCGGCATCGAAACAGCCAACGCCATGGGTTGCAAAACCATCGCCATGACCGGCCGCGACGGCGGCAAACTCGGCCCCCTCGCTCAACTCCATCTCCATGTGCCCAACCCCCACATGGGCCGGATCGAAGATGCCCACATGGCCATGTGCCATATGATCGCCTACCACTTCATGGAAGAATCGTACTGATACAACTTTGCCGCCTGCCGCGAGTTGCGCGATGACCCACAGGCCGATGCAGGGAAAGGGCTATTCCTTCGGCCTGCCCTTCCGGATCCGTTTCATGATCTTGTTCAAATGATGCGGGTCGATTACGGCGTCGAGTTCAAACTGCAGATCCGGCGTCCGGTGCAGCGCCAACCGGTGCGCCACCTGAGTACGCAAATACGCCCGCGCGTTCTCCAATGCCCCCATCGCCACCTCCCGCTCCTCGGCGTTCGTTAGCGCTACCATCACCCGGGCTTTCCGGCCGTCGGGGGCGATATGCACGTCGGTGACGGTGACCCCCTCGACACGGGGGTCACTCATCTCATACTCAATTAGCTCGGTCAATTCCTCGCGGATCTGCTCGGAGACACGCTGCAGGCGAATGGCTTCCATGGCGATGCTGTTCTCCCTTCCCAGTATCGCGTACTCTGTAACTATGCGCATTTTCGGCACGCTTTTGGTGATCGTTTTAGCCTCTTGCGCACCCAACAATGCACCAAAAGCCGCTTCCGCAGCGCCATTTGCAACGATAAAGTGGTCCGATCTGGCAGGCGCGCCGTTCACTTTGACTTCGCTGGCGGTCAAAATGCAGAAGATTGCATTACCGGCGACACGGCGGCCAACGATCCAATTTGGAGAAAAAAACCGGGTGAGCGGCTTGGCCGGCGTGAACCGGTACGCCGTGGAAGGGGCCGTTTCGGGTAAGGATGGCCTCTCGTGGTCCGGTCCGGCGGTAACCAAAATGGCGGGGCCGCCCGAGGCTATGGCGCTGGAGGATAGCTTTCTCCAAGCGTTGCAAGCAGTTACGCGAATCGAGTTGCGGGAC
>CAMDKT010000059.1 GCA_945900935.1 Candidatus Sulfopaludibacter sp. SbA3
TGCAGTTGCGGCATAGGGATTGGTCCAGTGTGACTCGCCCGCACACCCCGTTGCAACCCCACCGCACGGCTCATATGGATTTCCACTCTTCAGCCGAAATCCCCGGCGAGATCAGGATGTCTGAGGTTGGCCAAGGACGCGATTGGGGCGGTTGGCGGTGTTGAAGACGGGTGCCAGGCGGGCGACGCGCAGATCGGAGGGGAAGCCGCCGCGGAGCATGAGAATACCGTTCACCTGCCAGTTGCCGATGATGTGATTGAGCAGGCGGCCGTTGGTAAGGAAACGCTTGCCGCGGCCAAAGGGGAGGTCGTAGATGGAGCTGATGACAAGCTTCTGGGGAATGTCGGTGGGAGAGATGCCGCGTTCGAGCTTGAGGTTGTAGGCATCAAGGGCGCGGGTGTCGCCTTGCTGATCGAACAGGCTGTTGCCTGATCCGCCTGAGTCGATGTTCTTGGAGACAGTGTAGTTGGCGAGGATGGTGAAGCCGCGGGAGAAGCGGCGCTCGACGCGGAGATTGAAGGAGTGATACCAGTTGTTGACGATCGCCGTGTCCCAGCCTATGGATTCCTGGACAAACGGGAAGGGCCGGTCGGCCTGGGTGTTGCGGCCGGCCAGAGCGTCCTCGAAGCGCACCGTGTTCACGTTGATGCGCTGCACCCAGCGAGTGCCGCGCGCGCCGCCGTAGGAGGCCTCCACGAGCAGGCCCGGCACGAACTCGTACTGCAAGGACAGATTCATTTGGTGGACGGTGGGGTACCGGGAGTTGGCGATGTCCCCGGTGAGGAAAGCGGTGCCGAGCGGGTTGCGAGCATCATAGCCGGTAAAATCCGGGTCGAGCCGGGATTCGACCTTGAGAGGGCTGGTAAAGCGGATCGGCGGCGTAATGGTAGTCTCGACGAAGACCGGCGGCGTGGTAATGATTTGAAAGTTGGTCAAGGTGTTGGCAATATCGGTTACCTGGCGGTTTTGTTCCCGCTGGCTATAGAAGATGCCGTATCCGCCGCGGATGACGAACTTGGGAGTTGCCTGCCAGGCGAACCCGAACCGGGGCGCGAGGTTCTTGTAGTGACCCTGAATGATGGAGCGTGAAAAGCCATCCTGGCCGGGGACACGGATCACGCCAAGGCGGCCGAGCCGGGATCGACCGAAGGGATCGAAGACGCCGCCGGTGTCGCGCGCGTCGACGGGCTGCGTGAAGAGGTCGTAGCGGAAGCCAAGGTTCAGGGTGAGCTTGCGGGTGGCTTTCCAATCGTCCTGGATATAAAAGCCGGCGTAGGAGTCGCGCTGGCGGGACCAGTCCTTCTGATTTTGAGCCGTGACTCTGGTGGGGAGACCGAGCAGGAATTCGGCGTAAGGAAGACCAGTCTGTTGGGGCACGGACGGGTTCGCGGTAAAGATGGCTCCAAAGAAATAGGTTCCGTTGAGGGGGAAACCGGGAAGACGGTCAAAGCGAAAACGCCGGGCCTCGCCGCCGGTTTTCAAGGTGTGGTTGCCCCGGATGATGCTGAGGTGGTCAGCGAACTGAAAGTGATTCTCGAAGTTGTACGTAGAGGAGGCGGCGCCGAAGCCGGAGAATTGGGTTTGTCCGAAGGAGTCGCCGGAAAAAGTGAAATTGGCCGAGGGGAAGCCGATGACCGGCCCGCTCGTAAGACCGTTCTGTGCGGCGAAGGCCATGGATTCCTCCAGCTTGAGGGCATTCTGGCTGGAGTTGGAGCGGTTGTAGCCGAGGCGGAGCTCGTTGACGACGGTGGGGCTGAAGATATGGATGTCGCTGAGAGAAGCGTTCCGGGTGTGGAAGACATTCTCCTGGGGACTAAAGATGTAATTGCCCTGGTTAGGCCGGTACTGCTGCGACATGGAGAAGCGGCCCGTGAGGTTGTTGCCTTCGAAGAGGCGATGGTCGATCTTGACGTCACCCTGGTGGCGGACGGTTTCGCGGGGAGAAGAGACGATGAAGTTGCGGGAGGTGGATTCGGAAGCGCCGACGTTTGGCAGCGGGATGAGTTCCTGATACTTGAGGATAGCCGGGTCGATGCGGCTCCGCGGGATGGTGTTGTTGGGGAAAAGGTCGGAGGTGACGAAGCCGGCCGGGCCGGGGCGGCGGGCCATCGGGTCGTAGATCACGCGTGTGGATCTGGAGAAATCACCGCCGCGGAAAGAAGCCGGGGCAACGTCGGAAAGCGAGGAGCCGGCAGCCTCGCGAATCTGCGTGCTTTCGTAGTCGACAAAGAAAAAGGTCCGGTCGCGGCCGTTATATCGAGGTAACCGCAGCGGACCACCCACAGCGACGCCGTACTGGTTCTGGCGGAACTTGGGTTTTCGCTGGCCGGCGAAATTAGCGACAAAGTTGTTGGCATCCAGTTTGTCGTTGCGGAGGAACTCGAAGACGGTTCCATGGAATTCATTGGTGCCGCTCTTGATGGTGGCGTTGACCGTGTAGCCGGACGAGCGGCCGAACTCCGCCGCGAGGTTGTTGGTCTTGACCTTGAACTCCTGGACCGCCTCGACGGAAGGGGTGTAGGCGACCCCGTTGCGGCCGACGTCGCCGCCGAAGTTACGGATGTTATTATCGACGCCGTCGAGCAGGATGTCGTTGGCCGAATGGCGCCCTCCGCCGGCGATGAAGGGAATGTTGGTGTTGAGGCCCTTGAATGGCGTCGTCCCCCCGGCCAGCAGGCCGAGGGCGAAAGGATTGCGGCCGTTGAGCGGCAAGTCTACGATGCGCTTGTTCTCGATGACTTGCCCCAGTGAAGAGGTCTGGGCGTCCAGCAGCGGAGCGGCGGACTGGACCTCGATGGTCTGGGTCACGGCACCTGTTTCGAGCACGATGCGGAGAGTGGCGGTCTGGTCCACCTGGAGGTTGACCCCGGTGAGTACTTTTCGCTGGAATCCGGCGATCTCCGCGGTGACCTGGTAACCGCCAAGAGGCATGGAAGGAGCGTTGAAATCACCCTGCTCGTTGGTCATGACAACACGGCGCTGGCCCGTGCTGACGTTGACCAGGGTGACGGTAACCTTCGGGATCACGCCTTCGGTGGAGTCCACTATCGTGCCGCGAATGTTGCCGGCGGCCACTTGGCAGTAGACGGGGACGAAACAGTAGGTGGTGAGGATCACCGCCAGGCAGGTGCGACTGACCAACATAACTCGGCCTTCCTTGCTGAAGCTGGTTGCGGATGGAACCATCCGTGGTAACTACTCAGGTAGGCATCAGCAGGATGCCACCACGAGAGTATACTGCCCCCGCCCCCGGCAAGTCCAGTGAAAACAGATTCATTTTTCGCTGCGCTCCGACTGCGATCATGCCGTGCTATGTGAACCATGACAGGCGTCATGATGATACAAGGACGGGAACTGAGCGCCGAGGACATCGGGCAGATGCAAGGGCACCTTCCCGAACATCCCGGCTGCTCAGAGCGAAGCTCTTTGCCGTCGCCGCCTGTCGGGAAGCGACCTGAGTAGTCACTTCTGTCCGATCGGAGGGCCGGTGCCAGCCGGCGCCAAACCATGAGCCTTGGCGCGGCTCTGGGCAGACACAGGATTTCCGTGCTCCCCCTTCAGCGGCGGGTAGGATTCACGAAGGCACCGTTGCCGGCAATATCCCACACCGCGATCCGCGCCCATTTCCAATCCTTGGCATTCGTTTTCCATTCGAAGGTGGCGCTGCCGAACGGGCGAGTCTGTTCCAGTGGAAATGTCTGCGTGAACGTCTCGCTGCCGTTGCCCCACACGATCTCTGCGAATGCGAGCGGAAATGTCCATTGCGCCGTTACCTTTGCCGTAACTGCTGAGGCATCGGAAGTGGAAATAGACACCTCAGGCAGCAAAACTTCGCCCATCGTGATGAAGTATTCGCCCCGGCGCACCTGGTCCATAAGCCGCCCGTACTGGTCGAAATCCGGCAATTCGGGAATGCGCACATAGTTGGCATTCATGTGCGAGTAGAGCTCAGAGGTGGCATCAACGTAGAACATGTCGGTCTCGGCCAACAGCCGTTTGGAAAGTCCCCAGTTATTCATTTCATCGAGCAGATTGAGCGCGCGGACACCTTGGCGCAACGAGGACGGATCGGACGGCATGGCTTTCCATCCCGCCCCGGTGTAGTGCGAATCGAGGAAATAATCGGTGTGCCGCACCTTGTCCGGATACTCATACGAGCTCTTGGTCCGCGGATGGGTCTGATAGAGGATGCCGTTCTCTTTCCGCACCATTTCGAGGATGTCGGCGGGGGAACCGGCGTGATAGACGGTGCCGTATTTCGGGTGCTGGCGCGCCAGGGGGCCAGGCGATCCTTTCCCCATGAACCATAGGACTTTGTGAGGAAATAAAATGGACCAATGGCCGCCCAGGTGCGTGTCGCCCTCTTCGGAAGGAATCAGCAGAAACCTGGAATCGGACTGTTTGCGGCACATCCGGTAATAGGCATCGAGTTCCTCCAGCCGCACATCGGTCAGATCCTTCGGATGCCCGTCGCCATGGAAATCGGAAGTGATGGCGGAATCGATCCCCATGTCCAGCAGCACCTGCCGGAAAGGAGGTTCCCAGCTTTCGTTCCGTTCGAGCGATTGAACGGTGTATCCCCAATGCCAGTGCGAGGTAAGCGTTTTATAACCGGGTAGAGCGCGAAAGCGGTCGCGGTTGGTGAACTGCAGGGCATCATCCAGAGCGGCCTCGCCCTCGCGGTCCGAGACGATCAGGAACATTCCCATCCGCTGCACCGAATGCGGGGGGGCGTTGAGCCACGGGTAGTACTGTCCCGCGCCATCGTCATTGGGTTGCCGGATGCCGAGCCCGAGCTCACCGATGCCTCCGCGCCCGGCCCATCCATGATGCCAAACGTAGCCCGCGTTGGTGGTGTAATCGCGCGGGGCGATGTAGGTGTGAGGCGGAGGAAAAACGACCAGACTGCCGACATTCATTTTGGCCGCCAAGGCGCGATAGCGGACCCGCTCAATGCGACGGTCGGGCCCATCGGTCATCGCGGTACGGAGGCTGCCCCCGGTATCGTAATAGTGGATCGGCGAGACGACTTCTCGCTTGCCAGCGCGGACGTAAGCGGAAGGCGCAGCCAACTTGATGCCGGCGTCGTACAGATAGGCTGTCAATGGCTCCTCGGTGGAGGCAACGGCGTCCTGGCGGATCAGCCGGCTGCCGGGATAGAACGTATAGGCGACCCCGCCGGTGAAGATCCCCATCTTGAGCCCATCAAAGAGCACCTCGACGCGATCGCCGGTGGTGCGAGCCTTCACCGCGGTTGCTTTGAATGCGCCTTCAAAGCGTTTGGTTCCGTTGGGATCATTGCCGGGAAAGTCGAAGAACTCATCGAAGCCTGCGCGTCCGCGGCGCTTTCCGGTGCTGACCCAATACTGTGGCCGCGCGTTTCTGATCACCGCCTTTTCATCCAGGGCGACCTGGGTGATGAGGGGTTTCGCGGGGTCGAGCGAGAAATCCGCTCTCCAAGTTCGCGACGCCTCGTCCGGCCATCGCACGGTAAGGGTCTCTCCGGAGATTGTGACCGACACCGGGCCCGGGCGCATCCCCGATAGGTCGGCCGCCACGTTAGCCGCGTGGCTGAGAACTGGAGTCAGCAATAGCAATAGATAAAGCATTTTGTTAAGAGTCATACTATCCCGTTAGCAGAGGTGGAGGCGCGGCCGGAACCTGGTTGGCCGGACGCGTGAAGCGAAACTCTAGAATGTCATGCGCGCCGCGAGTTGCACCACGCGCGGCTCATTGGTCTGCCCGTTGTTGGGGAAGATCTTACCAAAGTTGGGCGAGGTCACGGTGAGGTTGGGCTGTTGGGAAAAAATCGCCTTATTCAAGGCGTTGAATGCTTCGGCGCGGATCTGGAGTTTGAACCGCTCATAGAGCGGAATGGTCTTGGCCAGCGAAAAATCGGCCGTCGTGGCCCAGCGGTTGCGCAGATTACCGTGCCTAAGTGGTGTCGTCCGGAGCGTGAAGGGCGGGCGGAGCTGCCAGGCCGGCTCCTCACCAGGCAAGGTGTTCCTGACTCGGCCGTCGACATCGATATATCCCGTGTTAAAAAGACGGTCGTAGGTGGGGTTAGCCAGGCGCGGGTCCCGCAGAAGATAAGTGGTGGCAGGCATCTGCATCGGCTCGCCCGATTGGAAGATGGTGGACGCTACCACCTGCCATCCTCCAGCCACATACTGGTTGAGCCAGTTTTTGGTGCTGAGGAAGCGCCGTCCGGGCCCGAAAGGCAACTCGTAAATCGGCGCCAGTACAAGACGGTAGGAGCGGTCAAACGAAGCGAGTGAGCGGGTGGGCGCGGGGTCCTGCCCATTGAGATAGGTCAGCGCCTCAATGTTCTTGGACAGCGTCAGAGCGCTGGTCAAGGTAAGCCCGTGCGTGTAGCGTTTCTGCACGGAAAGTTGGAAAGAGTTGTACCAGCCCTGGCCATCGCCGAGATCCTCTACGTTAAAGGCGGTGAACTGCGGATAGGGGCGTAGAAGTTGCTGGCGTGGAATGGTCGACGCATTCAGTGAAGTGCCGGGAAGCAGGTTCGAAAACGGATTCGGGATGCGCTGATTGAGGAAATTAGGGTTCCCGCCCTTGGTGGAATCTCCGAGTGCCAAGGACTGTGGCGAAAGCTCGTTGAAGGGCCTGGAGGTGCGCAAGGCGTTGGTGCGGGATCCGACAAAAGCGGCGTCCACTACCACCTGGCCCGGAAGTTGCCTCTGGAAACCGAAGGAGAACGAATGCACGTGAGGCACCCGTCCTTGGGTGCTGGCGAAGGAAGGACCTTGGCCGAGCAGGGTTGCCATGCCACCCGCGGCACCTGCTGGTTGCACCACGCCGTTGGGGAAAGGATCGGACAAACGGCTGGCAGGCGTGCGGCCGGCGTCCAGCGTGGACACAAAAGGTGTGGTGATGGAGAATCCGAAGTTGCGTCCCACCGAGGTCGGGTTCAGGAAATAGAAACCATACCCGCCGCGGAGCACGGTCTTGTCGTCGATCCGGTAGGCCGCACCGGCGCGCGGCTGCAGGGTCCTAAAGTCGGTTTCGTAAGGGGTCCGCGACAGTCCGTTCTGTCCGGCGAAGCCGATGCCGCCGTTCACCTTGTAACCGGGGAAGGCAATCTGATCGATGCGGCTGGAGATGGGGTTCAGTTGATCGGCGAAGAAGCCGCGGTTCATGCGGTCAAATCGCTCGGTGGGCGGCGTATTGAGATCCCACCGCAGTCCAAAGTTCAGCGTCAATTTTCGGGTAGCGCGGATGTCGTCCTGCACCCAGGGGGCGTAGTACATCCACTGCCAAAGGGGCTTGACGTTGTGGTCGATGATGCCATTGGAGGCATAGCCGAGCATCATGGAAGCGATGGCGTTGCCGCTCAGCGTGTCCTGGTTCAAGTAGTCCCGCCGGGTGAATCCGCGATCGAAGAGAAGGCTGGCACCTGCGTTGGCGGACACTTGGCGGGCGTATCGCACGAGGCGGAAATCGAGGCCCGCCTTGATGGTATGCCGCCCGCGAATGAGCGCGATGTTGGGGTGAATACTGAGCGTGTTGGTTGGCTCGAAATTGGTCTGGCCGGATGCGGTCCCCATCGGACCGTAAAGCTCCGGCTCAATGCGCGGCACCCGGCTGGGGTCTGGGAGCTGGTTGACCAGAGCAGCGGGCCATCCGAGTTGTGTGGCATTGGTCCAACCCTGGTTGCCGCCCGGATAGCGGGAGGGATCCTTATTCTCGAGCCACCGGTTGAAGGAGGCGCGCAGGTTGAAGACCGTGGTGGGCGTGACGGCGGAAACCCAATCGATGACACCGTTGTTGGAGATCTTGTCACCGGCACGGAGGTCGCCAGCCAAGCCGGGCAGGGCATTGACAACCCGGTACTCGTACTCCGGAAAATACGACCAGCGAGCGTAGACACGGTGCTTTTCAGTGACGAGGTGATCCAGGCGCAGGCTGTAGTTGTTGTAATCGAAGCGACCCGTATTATTGGCCCGGAAGTAGTTGTTCTGCCAGGCGGGAGAGCCCGGCGTGGTGGTGTTCGGGTCAGGATACAACGCGGAAATCTTCGTCGCGGATGGATCGATTCGATTTCCCGGAATGACGTTACCGGTAAAAGGGGTGCGCAGCCAGGTGTTGTTTTCCAACCTGCCGGTGAGCGGATCATAAATGGTTATGAGCCGGTTCGCATTGTCGAAGGTGCGCGAAAAGTCGCCGCGCCGCTGGTCAAGAGTAGGGACCGAGGCGAAAGACTCGGAGGGGAACTGCTGCGTGTAGCCAAACCGTTCCCAACCGAAAAAGAAGAAAGTCTTGTTACGCCCGTTGTACAGCTTGGGGATGACCACGGGTCCGCCGACGGCGAAACCATATTGATCCAGCGTGGAACCCGTGCGCGGGGTTCCCTGTGAGTTGTTGGAAAACGTGTTCGAATTGAGGAAGGTTCGCTTCATGAATTCGTACGCCGATCCGTGAATCTGATTGGTGCCGCTCTTGGACACGACGCTGATGACGCCGCCGCCGCTACGGCCATACTGCGCGTCATAGGAACCCGTTTGGATCTTGAACTCTTCCACGGTTTCGGCCGAGGGCACGTAGGCGATGGAATTGCTGCCGCCGTAGATCATGTTGTTGGGAGCGCCATCCATGAGGAATTCGACGTTCCGCGGTGTGGAGCCGTTGATTGACCAAGCGCCGAGGCCGGAGTTTGCGTAGGGGACCAGGTGCTGGGCGGATCCCGAATGTAGCACGCCTGGGGACAGCGACGACAGCATGATCGGGGTGCGATTGTTCAACGGAAGCTCGGCAATGCTGAGGCGGCTGACCACCATGCCACGGTCGGCGTTATCGGTGTCGAGCAGAGGGGGCGCGCCAGTCACGCTGATGGTTTCGGTCTGCGCGCCGACCTGCAGACTGACATCGACGTTGGCCACCTGCGCCACCTGCAGCACGATGTTGGTGCGTTCGAACTTGCGAAAGCCGGGAACCTCCACGCTCAGGGTGTAGACGCCTGGGTTCAGGAAGAGAAACCTGTATTGCCCCGCTTCGTTGGTGGTGGCGGGGAAGGCGACCCCAGTGCCAAAATTGAGTAACCGCAGGGGAGCGCCGCTCACAATGGCACCCGTTGAATCGGTGATGACGCCGTTCAGAGAGCCGCGGGACTCTTGGGCGAGCATCGGGAGGAGTGTAATCGAGTAGAGGACCAAAAAACGAACAAGCAACATTTTAGAATCCTTTTCTAATTCGAGATTGGTAACTACGCAGGTCGGCATCACCCTGATGCTTACCAAGAGATTATTTCCGCCCCCCGCGCAAGTCAAGCGAAGAGTTTGCGCTTCCACGGCGCGCAAAAACGGACGCAACGCCCTGGAAGCCTACCTGTTCTGGTGATCGCTAACATTCAGAATCACTCTTGGATTGGAAACTGCTGTAGAATGATCTCGAAATGCGTATCAGAATCGCACATCTCTTTCTCGCGGTAACAGCCGCAGCCTCCGCCCAGACGCTTGGGCAGATCACCGGTCAAGTATCCGACGCCTCGGGCGCGCTGGTTGCCGGTGCCGCCGTCAGCGCCACCAACGCCGCCACCGGCGGCAACCGGACCACAACATCCAACGAAGCGGGCATTTACAGTTTTCCGTCGCTGCAGCCCGGCCAGTACAGCGTGAAGGTTGAGGCCAGAGGCTTCCGCGCGGTCAGCAAAACAGGCATCGAACTGCAAGTGCAGCAGACGGCGCGGGTCGATTTCGCGCTCGAACTCGGCGCCGTCACCGAAGTTGTGGAGGTGTCCTCCAGCGGGGCGATTCTCACGACGGAGAATGCTACGGTAGGCACGGTGATCGAGAACAAGCGTATCGTGGAACTTCCGCTGAACGGTCGCAATTTCCTTCAACTGGTGGCACTGAGTCCAAACGTCAGTTTCGGGTTTGCAAACTCCGGACAGGCCAGCGCGCGTCAGGGCGGAACTCGCGCGCAGCAGAATATTTCGCTTTCCGGCCAGCGAAGCATGTTCAACCGGTTCACGCTGGATGGCATTGAGAATACCGACGTCAATTTCAACACGTACGTCATTCTGCCGTCGATCGACGCACTGCAGGAATTCAAGGTGCAGACGGGCGTCTACCCGGCGGAGTTTGGCCGCGCCGTGAGCCAGATCAACGTTTCGACTAAGAGCGGCGGCAACGACTTCCACGGAGCGCTGTTCGAGTTTCTGCGCAATGAGAAACTGGATGCCACGAACTACGCGTTCACGGCGCTGCGGCCCGGCAGGGATCCGTTCAAGTGGAATCAATATGGATTCACGCTGGCCGGTCCGGTGTGGATTCCGAAGATAATCAATGGCCGGAACCGGCTATTCTTCATGTCGAACTTCGAAGGCTACCGGGACCGTAAGCAGCTTCGCGGCATCTACAACGTTCCGTCGCAAGCCATGCGCGAAGGAGATTTTTCGAACCGTGGCGCGATCTTTGATCCCGCAACGCGCGCACGCCAGGGCAATGCGACCGTGGCGGCGCAGTTTCCGGGCAATATCGTCCCGCGCAGCCGAATGCATCCCACCGCCATCAAACTGCTTGAGTTTTATCCGGCGCCGAACGTCGCCACCGGCGGGCTTTCCGCGAATTTTCAGAACGGGCGGCGGCGCGTAATCGACAAAGACCAGTTTATCCAGCGCGTGGATTGGATGGAGTCGTCGAACTCCTCGTGGTTTGGGCGCTATTCCTGGGGCGACGAATTGCAACTGGAAGAAGGGTTACGGCTCAACGGCTCCAAAACGCTCACCGGAGTTCACCAGGCCATGGTGACCAACACCAGGGTTCTTTCTCCGTCCACGGTGAACGAGTTCCGCTTCGGCTACAACCAGTTCAACAATTCGACGGCGCGCGAGCTTGGCGGCGTGCGGGACGTCAATGCCGAGTTGGGTCTGCCGGGCATGCCTTCGCCGCCTCCGGTGGCGTGGGGTATTCCGGAAGTGTCGATGGCGGCCTACTCCGGGTTTGGCGACTCCACCGAAGGACCCTACGTCAACAACAACCACATCTATCAATTTATGGATAACGTGTCGTGGGTTCGCGGCAAACACTCGTTCCGGTTCGGCGGAGAAATTCGGATTGATCGCTACAATCAGGTGGGCAATCAGTTTCCCCGCGGTTTTTTGGGTTTTGATCCCATCACGACGCAGAATCCGTCCGCGCCGACGGGCACGGGCGATTCGTTCGCGGCCTTCCTGACGGGGTATAACCGCGGCGCGCAGGGCGTTGTGGCGCTGGCCGAAGTGAAGTATCGGGCGCTCAGTCACTACTACTACATCGACGACACCTGGAAACTGCGCCCGAATCTGACGCTGTCTCTCGGATTGCGGTATGAGAATACGCCGCCGTGGCTGGACAAGGGAGGCAAGGCGGTGAACCTGCACATGCCGTTTGTGGGCGTCGTTCCGAATGAACCCGCCGAGCGGCATCCCACGTTAGTCCGCACCGGCACCGGCGATTTCTACGAGGGCGTGCTGCTGCGGTTCAATCCGGCGATTCGGGTGGCGCGGGACGGCAGGCTGGGGGACAGCCTGGTGCTTCGCGACAACAACGACTGGGCACCGCGCATCGGGCTCGCATGGAATCCAGGAAGCTGGAGTATCCGCACGGGCTTCGGCGCGTTCTATTCGCAGGACACCGGCAATCCGAAGTTCGATCTGTCGCGCAATCTCGCGGGACGCCGCAACGACGTCGCCAACACGGATATTCCGGATCTGACGATGACGCGCCCTTTCCGCGACTTGGGCTCCACGGTACAGATCAACACTCCCGCGGTGCTGGCCAACAACCATGCGCGGCGCACGCCTTATACGCTGATGTATCTGTTGAACGTGCAACGCGAGGTGGGCGGCACGGTATTTGAGGGGGGCTATCTGGGGACCGCAAGCCGCAAGATGGAATCCTACCGCGACTACAACAATCCGCGTCCGTCGCCCACCGGTTCGCCTGTAACGCGGCTTCCTTTCCCTGAATTCAGCCGCATCTTCATGGTGGATGGCCACAACAAGGGGAACTACCACTCGCTGGCGCTCAAAGCGCAGCGGCGGCTTTCGAAGGGCTTGACGGCGCTAGCGGGCTATACGTGGTCGAAATCAATCGACACGGGCAGCGCGATCCGCAACCACGATGGCGACGTACTCTTCCCGCAGGATAGTTTCTGCATCAGCGAATGCGAGAAGGGCCTTTCCAGCTACCACACGGGGCACCGGCTGACGTTCTCCAGCCTTTATGAACTGCCGTTCGGGCGTTCCGGTTCGAGAGCGGCGCGACTCGCGACGGGCGGCTGGCAGATCGGTTCGATTTTCACCGTGCAAACTGGCTTTCCGATGACGGTCACATCCGGCAGGGACCAATCGAACACAGCCAATGGTCAGGACCGGCCGAACGCCAATGGGCCGGCGGCGGCGCTGGCGCGCGGCCAGCAGGATCCGGAGCGATTCTTCAACACGCAAGCGTTCTCGCTGCAGCCGTTCGGAACCTACGGCAGCGCCGGACGGAACTCAGTAATCGGGCCCGGCATCATCAATTTCGATTTCTCAACCCTCAAGGACTTCGCCGTCAACGAACGATTGCGCCTGCAGTTCCGGTTTGAGGTCTTCAACGCTCCGAATCATCCGAACTGGGGGCTGCCGGACGGCAACGTCTCCAGTCCCAACTTCAACAAGATCCGCTCGACCCGGACCGATATGCGCACCGTGCAGCTCGGACTGAAACTGCTCTGGTAACGCTCAAAAGTGTAGCGGTCGGCTGCCCCGCGATGCCGCCGGTATCGATGAGATACAACTGACGGCCATTCCCGCCGTGCGGCGAATCGCAGCGCCACTCGCCGTCGTACTCGGGCGGCGAAAGGACATGCCCGAGCGGATATCGCTTCCCGGTTAACGCGTCGAACAGGTAGGGGTTGTGCTTCCGCTCTGTGGAAGACGCGCCGGAAATCATTGATTCCACGACACCTGCCGCTCGCGTCTTCATCCAGTTTGGCGGGTCGCAGGCCGATGGTCTCCCCCTGTCCGGTTAGGTGTCGTTGGAGATCCATAGAGCTTGTCCCTCAATTCCGCAGCCCCAGCGTGTACAGGAGCTGCGGATGTTGGTAGCCAAAACATAATAGGTCGAGTTTGTTTGATCCTGGCAAATTGCGCCATCCTTTTTCCGCTCCCTCTATTGGTTCCCGAGCAGGAACATCTGACAGGCTACATTCCCACGGTGATGGGTCCGGTGGAGTTCCGGGTATGGAAGAGCCAGTTGGACAGAATCAATGAGATTCTGTCGCAGGGCGGCGTGGAGGAGACGTTTCAGCGGCTGTCGTCGCAAGCGTTGCGCTGCAATGTGGCGCGGACTTTGACGGGAGAGCGTTTCCGGGACTTCGGATGCCGGTTGTCGGAATCGATGCTGCTCCCAAGTTTTTGTAAGCTGGACCGGATCGACACAGTGCGGATTCCGGGCAAGAGCGCGTTGCAGCGTTACGGCCAATGGCTGCCGGAAGAAGAGATGAGGAAGCTAACCGGCACGCTTTTGGGCGCGGCGGCGAGCGCCGTGGAAGACACTGGCGCGCAGACGTTGGCGTTGACCGAGGCGCTGCATCTGGAGGCGTACTTTCTCGATACCACCTGCGTGAAACTGCACATTCACTTTCCGGTGGATTGGGTGCTGTTGCGGGACGCGGCGCACATTGATGAAGGCGACGATGCTGATCCGCAAGCGGGGCTTGCAAGTAAGGATGGAAGAGCCTGCGGAGTTTCTCAAGCAGATGAACCGGTTGTGCGTGAAGATGACGCACGCCCGGCGGAAGAAGGACGGCAAACGGGCGCGCAAGGCGGTGTTGCGGGAGATGAAGAAGCTCAGCAAAATCATTGCGGCGCACGCGGGGCGGCATTTGGAATTGTTGAACGGGCGGTGGCGGGAAACGGACTTCAAGGAAGGCCAGACGCGGCAGATCGCGGAGCGGATCATCGGCGAGAGACAAGTGAAGAATGGCGAGAAGATTTTGAGTTTGTACGAAGGCCACGCGGACGTCTACGTGCGGGGCAAGGCCGGGGCGGAAGTGGAGTTTGGCAGCCAGTTATTGTTGGGCGAGAGCGAGAGCGGTGTGATCGTGGATTGGGAACTGGTGAACGGGACTCCGAAAGCGGACACGAAGATGCTGGGCCGCAGCCTGGACCGGCTGAAGCAGACCGCCGGAGGAACATCGCGTCGGCAGCGTGTGCGGAGATCGCGGGTTCGACAGCAAGGCGAATCGCGAACTGCTGGAAAACGACGGGATCTACAATGCGATCTGCCCGAAGGCGCCCGGGGAACTGAGGGAGCGAATGAAGGAAGGGGAATTTGCCGGGATGCAAGCAAGGCGCTCGCAAACCGAAGCTCGCATCTCGATTTTCAAGAACGGATTCCTGGGCGCTCCCTTACTGAGCAAAGGGCATGAGAATCAAAGTCTTGCCGTTACCTGGAGTGTGCTGACGCACAATTTGTGGGTGATTGCGCGGATGCCGCACGGTCAGGCCAGAGCGTTGGCCAAAGCCAGTTAGTTGAGCGCCGGATTTTAATCAGGAAAGCGCCTCATTTTAGGTGAAAAAATCGGGAAACGGGACAAGCTCTAGATAGTCCTCGATTTCGGAATTCGGAATCAGCAGTCCGGCGAGGAATTTACCAAAGCCGTTGCTGTAAACGGGAGGCGTCATAAACGCGCCGCCGCGGATCAGCGCACTAGCCCCGGTTGCGGTACGGCCACGTCCATCCGAAGTTCCTTCAACCGGCGCGTGCGCATTTCGCCTAGCCACTGCCATCGGTAATGCTTAGCAAGATCAATCGTGGCGGTCGCGACAGTGCCGTCCTCACGCGCCTGGGAGAGGCGTTCGCCCAAAGGGTCCATGATGTAGGTCGGATGATCGTAGCCGCTGGTGACCAGGAACACGCCGTTCTCAATCGCGCGAGCCTTGGCAAGGGTTTCATCGCCACCCCAGATTGGCATCAGGATCATGTCGGCGCCCTGATTGGCCAGCGCGCGAGCGGGTTCGGCGAAGAATACGTCGTAGCAGATCATCAGGCCGACCTTGCCAAAGTCCGTCTGGAAAACAGGGAAGTGCGTGCCAGGGGTAAGCCCGCTCTCAACTTCTTCGCGGGGAAGATAAACCTTGCGATATTTGCCCGCCACCGCGCCCTGCCGATCAATGAGGACGGCGGTGTTGTAAATCGTCGCGCCTTCGCGTTCGTAGATGCCGGCGATGATGTAGGCGTTACGCGCTTTGGCC
>CAMDKT010000060.1 GCA_945900935.1 Candidatus Sulfopaludibacter sp. SbA3
CACGATTTGTAAATGCCCTTACGTTCCAAAGGAGAAGTGAGTATCGTAGTGGGCAATGGAAATGGTGTTGAAATACCGGGGCCGGGTAGTGGACGAGGGTGGGCTCGATTTTATCCGGGCGCTGATCCTGCAACATCCTACAGTGAGCCGACGGGAGCTATCGCGGAGGTTATGCGCAGAGTGGAATTGGGTTCAGCGCAATGGCGTGGCCTGCGAGGGCGTTCTATATTGGATGTCACGCGGGAATGACTGACGAAGAGGTTGATCACATTTTGGACTGCTTCCATATTTACTTTCGGAAACACGCATGAGTACGCTTCCCAGCAAGAGCAAAGGGTTGCCGGCGAGGCGCGCGACGGGGGAGCGGGTTCCCGCGGTGCGGTGCAAACTCTGCGGCGGAAAGACCTATGCGGGGCTTGATCTGGGGGCGCAGCCGGTGGGCGGACTGATCCTGACGCGGGCGGATTTGCGGAAGCCGGAGACGTTTTATCCGATGCAGCTTTTTCACTGCCTGGACTGCGGATTGACGCAGTTGGGGTACGTTGTGACTCCGGCGGTGGTGTCTAAATCCTTTCCGTTTGTCAGCGGGACGACGCAGACGGCGACGAAGCATTTGCAAACGATTCCGGAGGAGTTGGCGCGGATGGGCGGGCTGGGCCCCCAGTCATTCGCGGTTGATATCGGATCGAACGACGGCACGTTGTTGAAGGCGTACCGGCCGTTTGGAGTGCGGACGCTGGGCGTGGATCCGTCGGCGATTCCGGCGCGGATTGCGAATGAGGCGGGGGTGATGACGCTGCACGCATTCTTCAATGAGGAAACGGCGAAGCTGGTGGTGCTGGAGCAGGGGCAGGGGCAAGCGGACGCAATCAGCGCGGCAGGCGTGTTCGCGCACATCGCGGATTTGGACAGCGTGATGCGCGGCATTCAGATACTGATGAAGCCGACGGGGATTTTCGTCAGCGAGAATCAGTACTGGCTGGACATGGTGCGGACGGGGCATTATGACAACATTTTCCATCAGCATCTTCGCTATTTCGCGATACGACCGCTGGCGCGGCTGTTTGCCCGATTCAATCTGGAAATTTTCGACGTGTTGCGCAGCGAGGTCCATGGCGGATCTTTCCGCGTTTTTGCGTGCTTCGCCGGGGCGCATCCGATTCACGCCCGCGTCGCCCAGGTGATGATGGAGGAGGAAGGGGCGCGGCTGTACGATCCGATCACGACGACGGAATGGGCGCTGTCGATCGACGCACGGCGGCGGAACTTGCGGGAGCGCGTGTGGGCACTGGCGCAGGCAGGCAAAAAAGTGATCGGCATTGGGGCGCCGGCGAAGGCGTCAACTGTTTGCAACTACTGCCGACTAGGGCCGGAGGTGATCGATTACATCACCGAAATCAATCCGCCGCGGGTGGGCAAATTTCTTCCCGGCGTTCACATTCCGATTGTCGATGAAGAGCAGATGTTCAGCGATCCGCGGCCGCCGGACGCGGCGATTTTGTTTGCGTGGGACCACTACGAGGAAGCGATACCGAAGCTGCAAAAGCGCGGGTGGAAAGGCGAGGTGATCAGCCCGTGATCGCCGATGCCTGGCGTGGCGAAGGAACCGTACTCTTCGGCGGTAGCGGGTTTGCCGGCACGGCGATATGGCGGACTTCGGCTCGATTGCGGGAGCAGTTGCGGACGCGGCCGCCGCGAAGTTTTGTGCGGCTATCGACGGTGCTGCTTTGTGACGAGCCCCATTCCGCCCTGCCGCAACCGGTATTTGTTGAGCCAGTATTTGGGCGACCGCGCGCGCGACGCTGGATGTGTTGTGGGAGGAGGCTCAATTATGAAGACATGGGTGACCGGCGGAGCGGGCTTCCTGGGTTCGCATGTGGCGGCGGCGTTGGTTGGCGCGGGGCATCATGTGACCGTGGTTGACGATTTTTCGACTGGACTGGCGGAGAATCTGACGGCCCTGGCTGTGCGCGTGGAACGGCGTTCCTTGCAAGACCCGGCGGTGGAGGAGCTATTAGGCATCGAGAAACCGGAAGTGATTTTTCATTTGGCGGGGGATGCGTTGGTGGCGCGGAGCGTGGCCGATCCGCGAACGGATTGCGAGCGGAATTTGTTGGCGACACTGGCGCTTTTGGAGGCGGTTCGCCGGGCGAGTCCGGAGAGCAGGATTCTGTTTGCATCGACCGGGGCGGTGTATGGGGATTGCGCGGAGCGACCGTTTTCGGAGACCGACGGCGTGTGGCCGATATCGCCGTATGCCGTCTCCAAGCTGGCGGCGGAACGGTACTGCTTTGCGTTTGCCCACACGTATGGGCTACGCACTTGCAGCTTGCGGTTGTTTTCCGTGTATGGTCCGCGACAGTCGAAACAGGTAGTCTATGACTTAATTCGAAAAATACACGCGAATCCGAAGGAGCTGGCTTTGTTTGGCGACGGTACACAGGAACGGGACTTCAGCCACGCGAATAATATAGTGGACGCGTTTCTTTTGGCGGCGCGGAAAGCGGAGTTTCAGGGCGAGGTTTTCAATGTGGCCGGGGATGAAATAGTGAGTATTCGCGGGCTGGCGGAGATGCTGTGCGAAATGATGATGGCGAGTCCGCGACTGCTGTTTACCGGGCAGCGGCGGCCGGGGGATTCGCAACGCTGGGTGGCTGATACGGCGCGATTGCGAGGGCTGGGATATAGGCCGCGCATGAACCTGCGGGATGGTCTGCGGGACACGGTCGCGTGGTATTTGCGAAGCTTGCGGTGAGCATTAGCGTAGTGCTCCCAGCCTTCAACGGCGAGGCGGAACTGCAAAAGTGCCTTGTCGCGCCGGTGGAGATTATGGTTGTCGCCGATGGATCGACGGATGGGTCTGTTGCTGTGGCGGCGCGGCACGGGGCGCGGGTATTGCCGACGGGCGGACGAAATGGACCGGCTCGGGCGCGGAATTTAGGGGCGAGGGCGGCGCTGGGCGGCGTCTTGTTTTTCCTGGACGCCGATGTAGTGGAGCAGGCTGACGCGGTGGGGCGATTCGCAGGGACGTTTTTTTTGCGCATAGCGGGTTCGACGAGGCTTACTCGCGCCCGGCAATTGAGGATATCGAGCTAGGCTACCGGCTTTTCCAGAGCGGCCGGCGGATGATGATGGACAAGCACCTTCGCGTCAATGGATTCCTGGATGACATCTACGCCACACTGGTCGTCCGCCTGCACCATACCAGGATATTTAAGCAGGACAAGCTCTGGCGCTACGCCGCCGATTTCCTCACGCTCACCGGCAGGCAACTCGGGGTAAAGCTCACGCGGAAGGCCGAAGGCGCAGGGGAGTTGGAGGTCTATTTCGACCCAGGCATCCCAATAGAGGAAAAGATAATTTTCATCCGCTTCGTTCATGAGCACCTTCACGAAAAATCCCTGGAAATTGTCCGTCTTCGGCACTATGTCTGCCCGCACTGCGGCACCCCGGTCGCCAATCGCGAAGTGGCCATGCGCCGCCTGCAGGAGTGGCTCGAAAACACGGCGGCCAAAGGCCCGGAATCTCCCACCATCCTCTGCGTCAACTGCGAAAAACGCGCGCCTCTGTGGGACCAACTGGAGGAGCTTTTCGCCAGCCCGGAAAACCGGCAAAAAGTGCGAGAAATCCGCGAGGCATCCGCCCTCATCCTCGACAACGAAAGCAAAGAGCGCGCCCTGGTCGGCGATGGCATCTCCACCGTCGCCCTCGCCGGCCAACTCTCCCGTGAATTTAACGTCAGCGACCACGGCATCGACATGGAAATCGAGTTCAAAGACGACAACGGCGAAGCCACCGGCCGGAAACTCTACCTCCAACTCAAATCCGGCGATTCCCATCTCAAACAACGCCAGCGCGACGACGCCGAAGTCTTCACCATCAAAGACGAGCGCCACGGCCGCTATTGGATGGCGCAGCAATTCCCCGTCATGCTCGTCATCCGCAACTCCGAAGGCGAAGTCCGCTGGATGGAAGTCCGCGACTGGCTGAAAACCGAAACCGCCAAAAGCCGAAAACCAGTCACCCAAATCATCTTCGAAGGCGAGCGCTTCGATGTCATGAGCGTCCGCAGCTGGCGCGACCGGTGAATTAGATCATAATAAGCACATGGACCAGCAAGCGACAGCAACGGACAACTACGCGGAACTCTACCGTCAGGCCTTTGAACGCTTCGGCGCTCTCGCCCTCTGGAGCAGCCGCCCCGTCCCCAATCCAACCCCGGCCGACGCGCTGGCAATCACCCGTGGCCTCCGCGTTGAGGGCAATCTGCAATCCCGGCGCTTAGCCGAGCGGATTGAGGCTGCGTGCCGTGCCGGTAACTAACGTCCAAGCGAATATTCTTTGCCTCCTCGCCTCCCGCCGCGATCCGGAAAGCTATGTGGCTGGAAGCACGCCGATAAATCGAAACGCCCCCCGCTACTCCGGCGACATCGACGTATTCCATGACCGGGAAGAACGTGTCGCCCGCGCCGCCGCGGAAGATGGTGCGCTCCTCGAAAAGGAAGGCTACACGCTCGAATGGCGTCGGCGTGACGCAACCATACATTCCGTCCTCGCCAGACGAGCCAACGAAGCAACAAAGCTGGAATGGGTTGCCGACAGCGACTTCCGATTCTTCCCGGCGGTGCGCGACGTGGAGTTCGGTTACGTTCTACACCCAGCCGACCACCTGGCCACTAACAAAGTCGCCGCCGCCTACGGCCGTCGTGAGCCCCGCGACATCGTCGACTTGATCACCATTCATGACACCATCCTCCCCATCGGCGCCGCCGTCTGGGCCGCCGCCGGCAAAGCCTTGGGCTTCACCCCTGAGGGCATCATCGACGAAATCCGCCGCAATTCGCGTTATACCGCCGAGGACTTCCACCGTATCCATAGCGATCCGCCGATCGATCCTGCCGCCACAATGATCCGTCTGCGCCAGATCCTCACCGAAGCCGAAGCCTTCGTCGCCCGCATGCCAACCGAAAAAGTCGGCCTGCTATTTCTAAAAGGCGACGAAGTCGTCCAACCCGACCCGGACAAACTGGACGAATACCAAACCCACGCCGGTCAGCGCCGCGGTCACTGGCCCAGCAGCCCCGAAATCACCGCCGCCATGTTTGAACGCGCTGCCCAAAATCGGCAGAAACCTCCCCCCAACAGCTAGCCGCAAAACCCGATCACTGGTGCTTATTCTTCAAACCGCGGAACGTAAGCCAACCCCCTCCAGCACCGCCTTCGGAACGGTAACAAAAACTGCGCAAATGCCATTTGGCATGTTTCCTGATTCTGACCCTCAACTCCCCAGCCCTTCACGCTGAGACCAAAGCCGTCGAAATCAAATGGAGCGAACTCAGTTCTCTCGTCACCGGTCACGCCATCGAATTCACCACGAAAGAAGGTGTCTCACTGAAGGGCGATGTTGTCGCCGTCAGGCCGGAGGAGTTGGTGCTCAACGTCAGGCGCAGTTCCAATCCGAAACTAACGCCCATTGGCGGAGCCGTCATCGCCAGGGCCTCGCTCGACTCCTTTCGCCTGCTACGGACCAGGGGCAAATGGAGCCGCAGCGTCGGAACAACCCTCGGTGTCGTATCGGGCCTCACGCTCGGTGGCTACGCCGCCGCCGGCATCGCCACCTTCCTGGTCATCACCGGCGCGGTTACCGTGGCCGGACATTATCTTGGCCGCTCGGCCGACCGGAAAACCACTTCGTTCCAAATTGTCCCCTAACCGCGCCACCCGGAATCGATGCCCGCCCGCGTCTCCGTCCGCACCGTCCAACTCTGGGAAACGGACCGCAATCTCCCCGTTCGCCGCCTCCCTCGGATCCGTCGGCATGTGGTGTTTCAACCGTCCTACTCCCCTGCACCACCACACTTTCGAAAATGGCCGCATTCACCGTAACTCTGCCTACAATACGGTGCCGCCCGCCGCCCGATCGCGCGTCGACTGCCGCCGAAATGGATCGTCCCCCTGCAACTCTCCCCATTTGTTCCGGCTGCTTCAAACCGGAGCATGACTTGCTGAATACCCACATCGCCGGCGAAACTTCATCCCTACCCCGTGAAAAACTTCCCGCGAAGTTCCGATTCCGAAACAAACCGGGATGCCTGTCTGTAAATAACGTGGAGTGTCCCTCGATCGATCTCGTCGTGGTTGGGAACCGTCAAAGTCTGCGCCAAACCACCCGCCACGATACGCCGTACCTTGACGTGACTTCCTTTCTGCGAGTAACTCCGGAAGCCGAATTCTCCAAGGATACTCAGGACTTCCCGTTCGGACAGCACTCGCAGTTTTGCCATTACGCGACGGCTTGCAGTTCCATCGTCGCCAGAATTGTCGGGTCGGCGGCGAACCCTAGTTCAGCCAGATCTTCGCCTTCCAGATGAAGGCTGATAGCCTCGCGGATATTCACCGCCAGGTCATCCAAGCTGGTCGCCTGCGTAACCACCGGAAGGTCGAGACACTCGGCCACGAACTGATGCTCGCCTTTGGTTATGCGTACCTGGATCGTTCGCTTCATCGCTGCCACTAGTATCCATCAAAAATCACCCCTCCCCCAAAACCCGTTCACAAGAGTTGAAAAGAATTCGCAACCCAAACAAAACACAAAGCAAACTCACCGCAACCCCAGCCCCAAAACACCGGAAAAACTAGACAAACTTGTATAATGGTAATTGAGATAGGGCCTCGCCCCTCCTCGGCAAAACCGGACAAGACGTCCGGCCACCCAATAAAGAGGGGGGATTTCCCCATGTCCGTACTTCCGCAATCCCGGTTCGACGAGATCCAAAACGAGATCGCCGCCGAAACCCGGCCCGCCACCAAATTGGAGGCTTGGCTCGCCGCCGAAATCGCCAACGCCAAGTGGGAGCTTGAGCGCGTCCGCGCCAACACTTCCAACATCGCCGCCGAGTCGCGCCTCAACGACGCCTATGGACGCGCTACCCGCAACTGGAACCGCGCCCGTAAAGAACTCCAATCCGTCCAAACCGCGCACAGCAATCGCTTCACCAAGCTCCCCGCGTTCGCCAGGGCCGACGCCGCCGAATTCCCGCTCGCCGACGCTGCCCGCGCGCCGTGGCCCAGCCGCGCAACCTCAATGGCCGATCACTTGATCGATAGCGTCATGACCCAAGCCGCCAACGAAGCAAACCAAGCCTTCAAAGCCATAATGGAGCGCAAATAGCCATGGCCTCCGCCGCCCAAGCCCAAGCCAATCTCGCCAACGCCCAGTTCTCTACCGGCCCCCAGTCCGCCGCAGGCAAGGCCCGCTCCTCGCGCAACAATCTCCAGCACGGCCTCACCCTTGGCGTTCTTACCATCGAACCCGCCGAACAGGCTGAATTCGACCAATTCCGTGCTGAAATGCGCGACGAAATCCGTCCGCAAGGCGTCATGGTACGGGAAGCCTTTCAACAGTTCATCGATGCCGCCTGGCGCATCCGCAAGATCCGCGCCATCGTCTGCGAATGGACCATCCAGTACGCCGAAGACCCCTTCGTTCATCCCGATACCGAAGCCAAACTCCGCCAACTCACCCGTTACCGCGCCGCCGCCGAAATGGTCGCCTTCCGCGCCATCCGGACCATCCGCGAACTCCAGACCCTCGCCCTTTTCCGCCGCTTCCATCTTACGCCCGAAGAAACCGCCGCCCTCCCGCCGCTCATAAACACGGGAAAGCAGTTGGTGCTCGGTACGGAGTTTTTTGGTATCGAAGACCGGAAGCTCTACTACCGGATGTACGGCTTCAACCAGTTCCAGCCCGATCACGCCCCGCCCGGCTGAGCCGTTTTGCGAGTTCGAACCCAATTGCACGCACGCCTATCACGAATAGGGACTCCGCCGCCGCCCGTGCCAGACATGTAGGATGTCGATCCGCCGAAGTTTAGGCCGGATTCGGTAGTAGATCAGAAAGGGAGAGTGGATTAGCGTGCGTGTTCCAGTGCGCCTATCCGATTCACCGCCAGCGAACGGATAGTCCCTCAATTGGTAAATATGCACCATCAGCGACCCCAAAAAAATTGGAGTCGTGGCCGTGTGCTTCGTCAATGACCATTCGAGGATGGCTTCCAAATCCGTCAGCGCGGCGTTTGTAAAGAATATTTGGCGATCCACTGGGGAATAAGTTTTAGGACTTCCTCATAAGAAACAACCCGCCCGGCATCCGAGTCGCGGATGCCCGCATCGATCGCGGCCAGCGTCGCCTCGTCCTCAGGATAGGGACTCTTCTCCGTACACACAAACGGATCGAACTCCTTCAGGTCGTTCATATCCATACAGTAACCCAAATGCAGACGCCGCGCAATGGTTCCCGCCGCCCCAATCCGTTTTACCAGTTCGAAGCCAAAATCCATCCGGCATACCATCGTACTAAGGCCTCTGGCCACCTTAGTACCGCCGTTCGGTACGTACCGCCCATTGTTGCAATGGCCCCTGGACAGCGAAACTCTTTTAGATGCTGCTAACCGTAAGAATGGACAACCCGGTTCCGTCTGCTCGACCCGCGGCGGGCGGGCGATCCGGACGCCGGGACTCCATTTATCCGCATCGGAGCGTTCGGGCTTTCCCCTTATCTTCCGCGAGATCCTGGGCCGGGGTCGCACTCGCCTTGCTGATCACGGTCCTCAGCGTCATCTACGCGGTGCCGATCATGGAAGCACACTCGCGCGTCGCCGCCGTGCTGGCCCAATGGGCCGGGCTCCCCGTCACCGCCTGGACGCCGATCGGCGTCTTTCCCGGACTCGAGCCGGCCAGCGGGCCCGTCCTCGCGATACCCGTCTTCAAAGAGGTCAGCGAGGGCGCCCGCTTACTGCTGATCCTCTCCATCGTCGCGTTACTGGTTGTCGCCCAACGGTTCTCACTCGTGCGCAATGTCGCTAACTTTCTGATTGTCCTGCTTGTGGCCTCAGCCGTGGCCAACGCGGTTTTTGATAATTTCCGCCTGCAATCCACCGCGTTTGGGCAGATCTGGCTGCGCCAGGAGATGCTGGTTTGGCTGTTGCTGCCGTGGGTATTGATTCTGCTGTTCGTCATTCCACAGCCCAATCTCCCCCGGGGATTGCTCTGGGTCGTCTTTCTTCAGGCTTACGGATTTTTCTTTTCAGCGTTGCGAATGGTCTTCATATTGGGCGTCCTGCACTACACGGGACTTATCTTCATGCCGCCCCTTTGGTTTCTATTGGGTACTTTGAGTGATCTCTTATTCGTCCTGTTCTTTTATTCCCTCGCCATACACCGATCGTCGGGCGAGTTGTGGGGAGTCCGCGATTCATGGCAGTCACATTTCTAATCGGCGTGTCGTACGTAGTGATCGGGTTTGCGCTGGCGGTGCTGCTGCTGTATGCAATCCGGCACTATGTTTTGGGCTACTCCCGCCTGCGGATTGACCATCCGAAAGATGCCATGGAACTAGTGGGCTTCCATATGCCGCAGGTTACCGTATTGATTCCCATGCACAACGAAGAGCTCGTGGCCGCCGATATCCTCCAGGCAATCGTCGACAGCGACTACGACTGGGAAAAGCTGGAAGTCATTCCCATCAACGATCGCAGCGACGACAAAACGCAGGAGATTATCGATGGCTTCGCCAAGCGCTACCCGTTCATCCAGCCCTTGCACCGGATGGGCGGGCAAAGCGGTAAGCCCGCCGCGCTCATCGAGGCCTGTGACCGGGCGACCGGCGAGATTTTCGTCCTCTTCGACGCCGATTATGTGCCGGGACGGGCTGTCATCAAAATGCTGGTGGCGCCATTCGCCGATCCCGAAATCGGTGCGTCAATGGGCCGCGTGGTGCCGCATAACATCGGAGACAGCCTGTTGAGCGGCCTGCTTTCGCTGGAGCGTTCGGCCGGGTACCAGGGCGTCCAGCAGGCGCGCTTCAACATGGGATTTACCGCCCAGTTTGGCGGAACCGTCGGAGCCGTCCGGGCTGCGGCGCTGAACTCCGTCGGCGGGTGGAATCCGCAATCACTGACCGAAGATACGGACCTGACATTCGCGATGCTGCTCAACGGCTGGAAAACCGCGTATGTGAACCGCGCCGAATGTTATGAAGAAGTACCGCAAACCTGGTCCGTCCGCCGGCGCCAGTTGAGCCGCTGGGTGACCGGACATACCGAATGCCTGCATAACTACTGGCCGGACCTGATGCGGAGCCCGTTTCTGACGAAGTGGGAAAAGGCCGACGCGCTGTTCTTGCTGGCCATGTACTGGACTGCGCCGATGCTAGTGCTGGGGTGGCTCGCGTCGCTGCTGCTGTTCTTTATCCCGGAGGCCCACCAGACGCCATGGCTGCCAGCGGCATTGGCGTTCCTCGGTTACCAGTTGTTCTCCAATCAGGCGGCATTCTTGGAGATTGGCGTCGCCTCCATGCTCGATGGCACACGAATCCGGGCGCTATTGCTGCCACTGAATCTGCTGAACTTTTTCGCCAATACCGGAGCCATCTGCAACGCGCTCCGGAAGTTCTACTGGAACCGCTTCTGGGGTTCCGGCGGTGACGGCTGGTATAAAACCCATCGGACCAGAGGCGGATCCGGCCATGGACCCACATTCGGCGGCGGCGAGGGTCCGGCCGTCGCCACGCGCTCCGCGACGGGACTCTATCACGCGCGGGCGCAGGGAGACTAATCTATGGCTTTCGTTATATTCACCATCTTCTTTTGCGCCGTTTTCTATCTGCACTTTTCGGTCGCCCATCGCGCCTGGCGGCAGATCAGAGGGAGCCACTCGACGGAGTTGGACATGGCCTATGTCCGGATGGAGGACTACTTCGGGCAGTCCTTCCGGACCAAACTCGCCGGCTGGGTAATGACCCTGCCGCAGGCCGTCAACAGCTCAGCGGGCCTCCGCGTATTTGACAAGGGGAATGAGCGGATCTTTGTCTCCGGCGCCGCCCAATATCCGGCAGGCCGGAAGGAGCGCGAGATCTTAGTGATCGAGGGTGATTTTGCCTGCGGGCGGGACTGTGAATTCGAAAAAGAACTAATGGTCAAGGGCAACTGCGCAATCGGACCCGACTCACAGTTGCAGGCCTTGGCCGTGGACGGAACGCTCCATGTTGGGGAAGCCTCGCGTGTACGGCGATGGGTGGACGCTGTCAAACATTTAACCGTCGGCCAGGATGCCGTAATCGCGTCGCGGGTGACCTCGCGGACTTCGATTGAATTTCTGCCCGGCGCGCAGGCGCTCTCCCTATTCGCCCCCGAAGTCTTTACCGAAGGACGCCACGAAAGCGAACTGCAAATTGAGGTCGCCCCGGCGCCCATCGTGCAGGTACCGCATCTGGATAAAGACGCCGGCGCGGCGCATGGCTACGACCCGGCGAATCTGTTCTCGATGGGCGGAAATACTTATCTCTATAACGGGGACTTGCACTTGACGGCGCCATTGCGCTTACGCGCGGCCCTTGTCATTAAAGGAGATTTCTCCTGTCCAAAGGAAAGCTTATTGGAAGCCGGCCTAAAAGCATACGGGTCGATCAGTATCGGTGCCGCTTCCGTCGTGAAGGGCAATCTCGTGGCCGGGCGTGACATCGCCCTGAAGCCGAATACCTGCTTCCAGGGCCTGCTCCACGCCGGCGGGTCGATGCGTTTGTCGCGTGGCGTGCGCGGCCTCCGGAACAAGTTGCCGGTGGCCGCCTACGCTGTCGGCGTAATGACGGTGGAGAGTAATGTCGTAGTGAATGGAAAATTGGCCTCGCCTAAGGGTGTTGTGGCGGATCCCACACCCGTGGCGTGGTTGGAAGGCGCGCGAACGTGAAGGAGAACACCATGAATCGAGTCTTACTAGGTCTCCGACCGCCTGAATACGTTCACATGTCGGCGCCTGACTGCCCCAAAATCGCCTTTCCGAGCCGCCACTTTCCGAGCCGCCACTTTCCGAGCCGCGACCGTAAGGGAGCGGTCCTCGCGCTCAGTGTACTAGTGATCGTCACCGGGACCGCCGCCTGGGCCCAAACCCAGGAGACGCCGGCAACCTTCGAGCGGCCGGGTTATGAAAGCCCGTTGCCCGTGCTGCTCGAAGTGGGTACCTACCACAGCGGTGTCACCAACGGCTACGGATATTGGCGCGGTGCCGATGCCGCCCTCTGGCTCCGCCACAACCCCAGGTTTACGCCGGTTTTTCTCTTCAACTCGCAGTCTCGCCCCGGCGTCACACAGCAAAGCCTGGGATTCTTCAGCTTCGCCAACTGGAGCAAGAATTTCTACACCACGCAGGGATTCAGTTTCACTCCGTCGCGAAAGGGAATTTCGCTGTTTCCCCAACAGCGCTTCGACGGGAAGGGCTTTTACAAAGCGCCCTTTAACCGGCAGTTGGTTCTAGCCGCGGGTTACTCCCACTTCTCGTTTGGCGGGTTGACCAAAGGCCACATCTACAACACCGGATTCATTTACTATCCGCGCAAAATGGTCGTCGAAGGGAACTACTTCCTCAACCGGAACCAGCCGGACAACAGAATCTCGAGTTCGGGCAGCTTGGCGGTCCAGAGGGGACAGGAAGGCCGCTACTGGGCCGGTGTCGTCGTCGGAGGAGGCAAGGAAGTCTATACCTACATCGCCGCGACTCCCTTGGAAGTAAACCTGAACAGCGTCTCGACCCAGATCTTCTTTCGGAAATGGCTGACCCGCCACTATGGGTTTTACGTATCGCTGGATCATCAGACCAAATTCAGTGCCTATTCCAGAACGGGCATGACCGGGCGAATGTTCTTCGAGTTCTAGAACTCCGGCGGCGTCGCGGTCCAGTACCCCGGTAAGGCGATTCCATTACCTCCGCCGGATTTGGGCTATTGGCCCATACACGGCGGGCAGGCGAAATAGAAGAGAGATATTTGATGAGACTCACGAGCAGATTCCGCTGGGCGGCGCTTGCCCTTACTAGCGTTGCGCCAGCGTTATTTGGCACTTCCTTCAACTTTGCCGACTTCAGCAATCCGTTGGGTTTGACCATGGTTGGAAACGCCGCGCTGACGGCGAACCGGCTGCGATTGACCGAAAACGTCGAAAATCAAGTGAGTGCCGTCTGGCTGAACAACCGCGTCGATGTGCAAAACGGCTTCACGACGTCGTTCCAGTTCCAAATCACTGACCGCGGCGGATATACCCCGGACTGGGAGCAAGGCGTCGTAAATAACGGAGCCGATGGCTTTACGTTCACCATCCAGAATGCCGGGCCAACGGCCATGGGGCTGTATGCCAGCGGGATCGGTTATTACGGAATTGCCAATAGCCTCGCCGTGGAGTTCGATACCTGGAATAACAAGCCCTCCTATTGTGAACCGAACGGCAATCACATTGCGGTCCAGAGTCTGGGGACCGCGAATAACCAGCCTGAACATTGCGCGGACGCCGGCGGCGCCTTTGCCAATCCGACCCTGGGTATCGCCACGCCCGGTCTGGACATGTCGAACGGGGCGATCTATAACGTCATGATCAACTATCTGCCCGGCGCGCTTTCGGTCTACTTCAACGACCTGTCAACGCCGCTGCTGACCGTGAACGTAGACCTCGGCACGCTATTAAGCTTGGAGAACGGGCGCGAAGCTTTCATCGGTTTCACGTCGTCCACCGGCGGCGCTTTCGAGAAACACGACATCGTCCAATGGAGCTATTCCGACGTCCCGGAAGCGGCGACGATGTTGCTCGTTGGCGGCGCGTTGATTCTGGTTTCGGCGCTTCGAGTCAGCGCCCGGGGCCGTGAATGTTGATAAGTTCCAATCGAGCTATTCCGGCCTCCCGGAACCGGCGACGATGTTACGCGTTGGCGGCGCGTTGATGCTGGTTTCGGTGCTTCGATTCAGCGCCCGGGGCCGTGAATGTTGATAAGTTCCAATCGAGCTATTCCGGCCTCCCGGAACCGGCGACGATGTTACCCGTTGGCGGTGCGTTGATGCTGGTTTCGGCGCTTCGATTCAGCGCCCAGTGTCGTGAATATTGATGAGTTCTTCGACCGCGGGCTTGGCGCTGTTCAAGCCCGATTCGAGCGTTTGCGGTGCCCGCCAGTAGTCCATGTGCGAGGTCATATGCACACAGGAGATCGTGCAGTGAGGGGCGCAAGGCTTCTTCGTCAGGAATTCACGCCGAATGTCGGCGGTGGTGTAATCAAGTAGCTGAACGCCCGGATATCCGCGCTGTTGGGAGCAGTAATGAACCAGCCCTTCCTCGCACACATAGATGTAGCGGCTGCCGGCCCGGCAGCGCCATTCGATGGGTTGGCCTAGCGCCACTTTATCCTGAAAGCCGGAGAAATGAGCGAAGCTCCGTTGACCCAGCGTCTTGAACTCCCGGAAGACGGAGAGTTCTCTTTCGCCCAGCGGTTTGAGCTGTCCATGGCCATCGTGAATGATGCCGACCGTGCAACTGAATCCGAGTTCGAGCGCCCGCCGGCCGATCACGAGCGCGTCGCCGGGGTCATTGGTTCCGGCACCCAAAACGGAGTTGATATTGACGTGGAACTCCGCGTGTTCGGCCAGCATTTGCAGTTTCTTGTCCAGCACCTTGAGGCTCTTCTTGGACACGTCGTCGGGCATCACGTTGTCGATGGAAATCTGCAAGTGGTCCAGGCCGGCGTCATTCAGCCGCTGAATGCGGTCCGGCATCAGGAGGTAGCCGTTGGTGATCATGCCGGCGATGCGGCCATGGCTGCGGATGCGGGCGATGATCTGTTCCAAATCGGGGTGCAGTAACGGTTCGCCGCCGCTAATCATGATCAGCGTCGTGCCGAGTTTCGCCAAATGATCGACGCGGTCGAACATGATGTTCACGTCGACCGGTTTGGAAAAGTCGTCATACTCATTGCAATACGTGCAAGCTAGGTTGCAACGGCGGATGGGGATGATGTGCGCCTGAACAATATGATCGGTGGAAAGGAGACCCTTCGCAATCATCTGCAATTCGCGCAGGCGTCGGTGCCCCGCACGCAATTTGCGGCGAAGCCGGATGGCAAGACTCGGCATACTAAACAATCCATTAAAACACAGGACGACCCCAGGAGGAGGCTATGGAGGGCCGAGTGGGGAATCCTGGGGGTTGAACGAGGGTTCTCAGGGTTTTTTCGGAGGCGTAACGGGTACTTCCTCACCGAACGTGATGGTGCTCTGGCCCTTGAACTGTTTGTAGTCCTCGTATTTGACCCGCATTTTCAGCCGAACGACGGAGTCCTCGAAGTAAAGCGTGTCGTCGGCGCGGGTGAGAACCGGAAACCAGTATTTGCCGTCGATCTGTTCGCGGAACGTCT
>CAMDKT010000061.1 GCA_945900935.1 Candidatus Sulfopaludibacter sp. SbA3
AATGACCCCGGGCCGAAAGGCTCTCGCCGAAGCCCTGGAGGCTCTACCCGTGTTGCGCTAAGCTCCGTGGTATATACGATGCCTCGCCCCTAACGCGCTCGATTCATTGAGGTTATGAACTATTTCTGCTTCAACGTAGGAAACTCCCGTTAGGCGCCGAAAAGCCCGGCTGGTTCGCAGACACCGCCAACGATGCCGTCTTTGTCAGCCGCTTCAACAACGACATCGTCCTCGTCAGCCAAAACAGGTTCGGATGGACACTCAATCCCAACCTCCAAACCTTCGCCGCCGCCAACTGCAACACCGACGCCAAAAGCCAATACTGGGCCAATTTCGTCGAATTCGGAGCCGGAATCAGCACCCGCTGGGCCACTCTCCCACCCAACGTCCATTTCACCCTCCAAGCACTCCGCGGCGTCTACACACGCAACGAAGGCAACCCCCGCCGCCCCAATTATTTCGACATAAGAGCAGGATTCTGGTATGCCATCACCCGCTAGTCTCGCCATCCTAATCGCACTCGCCGTCCCCGCCGCCGAGCCATCCTTCCATTTCCACGTCGCCGGTGACGACCCCGGCCCCTGGCCCGCCATTTTCCAATCCATCGGAATGACCGCCGCCACCAACGGCGTCGCCAAAATAATCGTCCTCCCAGCCGGCACCCCCGCCGCTCCCGCCACTTGGCGCCCCCGTGTTGAGCAAGGCACTCTCCTCATCCTCGAAGGTAACTCCGAATTCGCCGCTTCCCTCGGCATTATCGCAACGGAAAAGAAGGTCCAAACTCGCCAAATTCGCGATTCCCACGACGAATCCCTTCCCATCATCTGGGAACGCACGCTCGATCTCCCCGTCTACACTGTCCCGCCGTCTGCCAAAATCTTCTCCCGCGAACGCTGGTCTAACGCCCCCATGGCCGCCGGTCTCCGCCTCGGCCGCGGCGCCGTCTTCTGGCTCAACGTCACCCCCGGCAAGAATGGCCACGAACGCTTCCCCTACATCCTGCAAGCCCTCACTACCCTTGGCCTCGAACCCCCGTTCAAATCCGGCCGCCTCTGGGCCTTCTTTGACTCCTCCTACCGCCTCCGCGCCGACCCCGATTACCTCGCCGAACGCTGGCGCGCCGCCGGCATCGGAGCCCTCCACGTCGCCGCCTGGCACTACTACGACGCCGATCCCCAACGCGACGAATACCTCAACAAACTCATCGAAGCCGCCCACCGCCGCGCCATCCTCGTCTACGCCTGGGTCGAACTCCCCCACGTCTCCGAAAAGTTCTGGGCCGATCACCCCGAATGGCGCGAAAAAACCGCCCTCCTCCAGGACGCCCAACTCGATTGGCGCAAACTCATGAACCTCGCCAATCCCCAATGCGCCAAAGAGGTGAAAAAAGGCATCGCCAATCTCGCCGACCGCTTCAACTGGGACGGCATCAACCTCGCTGAACTCTATTTCGAGTCTCTCGAAGGTATCGACAACCCCTCCCGCTTCACCCCCTTCAATGACGATGTCCGCGCCGAATTCCGCGCCCTCCACAACGCCGATCCCGTCGCCGTCGTCCGCGACAAATCCCATCCTCTAATTAGCAAACTCCTCGAATTCCGCGCCGCCCTGGCCCAACGGATGCAAGAAGACTGGCTCAACGAACTGGCCATCATCAAACGCGCTAAGCCCCACCTCGACATCGTCCTCACCCACGTCGACGACAAATTCGATACCCGAATGCGCGACGCCATCGGCGCTGAATCCGCCCGTCTTCTTCCCCAACTGGCCAAACACGACTTCACTTTCCTAATCGAAGACCCCGCCACCATCTGGCATCTCGGCCCCCAGCGTTATCCCCAAATCGCCGAAAAATACATCACCCCGCACCAGGACAAACTCGCCATCGACATCAACATCGTCGATCGCTACCAGGACGTCTATCCCACCAAACAACAGACCGGCGTCGAACTCTTCCAACTCGTCAACATCGCCGCCCGCGCCTTCCCCCGCGTCGCCCTCTACTTCGAAAACTCCATCCGCAAAGTCGACCTCCCCCTCTTGGCTTCCAGCGCCGCCCGCGTCGATCGCATCGACCGCGTCGCCGGCCGCCTCGTCATCGACTCCAAATTCGGCGCCGGCATTCCCTGGTCCGGTCCCGCCAAAGTCAACGGCCGTCTCTGGCCCGTTGCCAATCCCGACACTCTCTGGCTCCCGCCCGGCCCCGTCGCCATCGAGCCATCCCAATCCGCCCCGCCCCTACGAATTCTTGATTTCAATGGCGATCTCAAAACCGCCTCCGCCCAAGCCGGCACCGTCGAAATCAGTTACAACTCCGCCCACCGCGCCATCGCCGTTCTCGATCGCCTCCCTGCCTCCGTCGAAATCGACGGCGCTCCGGCCAGCCCCGAATGGCTGTATAGCCCAGGCCGCCACACGCTTCTGCTGCCCAAAGGCCAGCACGTTGTGACTTTTCTGATTAGCGGGTCGCCGCCAGAAGTCCCGCGTTCTTCGCCGTCGGCGGCTGGCAAGCTCCCGTCGACTCCGCGTAATCCACACCCTTCGCCGTAATGTGGTGCTTCCCGCCGTCAGTGAAACTCCAAGTGTTCCCGCGGCACGGCCCGGAAAGTATCGCCCGCCGTGGCCGGATCAAAACTTCGCCACCGTTTCGACAACGCCCGCGACCGCTCCACATCGAATGCCGCCCGTTGCTCCGGATCCGTTGCGCCAGAACCCTATATATTTTGCGAATCGTATCGAAGGTCGCCGTCGGGTTCACTTCCAGCGTTTCGCAGTAATCTTCGAAGTCGTCAGGCTTCCCCGCCGCTTCCTTTTGCCGGTCGTCAATCGCAATTCCCGCCCCCTTCAATCAACACAGCCAACCCATCCCGCACCATCTCACCGAGCAAAACGCCGACACCGTGTTCCCCGGCGTCCTGAATCTGCGCCGCGACCTTCTCCCAGGTTCCGTCTGCGTCGGCCCGTTCTCTCCGCGCGCTCCAACGCTGCTCCTTCAAAAAACAACATCGTGAATTCCAAATGCTCCATGGGTGTTCCAGGCAGCATTTCTCCCTCCGCGATGTTCATTTCCGGATTCTCCGGTTCCCCCCCATCCGCTTCAAATAAAGCGCCTTCAACACAACCGCGCCCACTGCATCCAGACTAATCCCAGCCCCGAATCGTCCGTCCACCGTTGGCCGTCACCAGCGTGTTTCCCCCTCTGCCGCCATCTCGAGCCGCTTCAACTTCCCGGTGCGGAATCCGCTCCTAATCGTCTTTCCAGCCCGTAAGCCTTTAGTACGCAGGCTCCAATTGCAAGCGCTCACTAGCTTGCGGATCCCATACCGTCTGCTTCTCCGCCTGTTCCACGCCCTTTATCGTGATCGAGTACCGCCCATTATCCGTCCGCGCCACCCATCCCTGTTCCTTCAAAAACCACATCGTGACCTCCATATGCTCCCGCGGCGTCCCCAGCAGCGCCTCCAGTTCCGCCATATTCAACCCGGGATTCTCCAGCTCCCGCATCCGCTTCAAATACAGTGCCTTCAGAACGCCCCGCCGCTTCGCCTGCTCCTGCTCCGGGCTGGGCGCCGCCGATCGTTGATCGAACACCTGGAAATGGACTTAAACGAAGTCTTCCGCCGCCCCCGCTTTCTCCGCCAAACGCAAACTCACCCCGGCCCGGAAACGCCCGTCCACCGTCGCCCGGCACCAGCAGAAACTACCCTTCTGCCGTCCTCCTGAACCCCCCGCAAACCCGTCTCCTTCCGCCATTACATTTTGCCCGGCCGCAACCTCCTGATTCAGAATCAGCCCCACTCCCCTGACCGGTCCCCAATTTTCCCTTCCCCCCGCGTCCGATCTCCATTCCGGCGCCGTTCTCTTTTCCACTCTTCCCTCATCGGCGAAACTTCCTCTCTCTTGAACTACCAGTTAATCTGTACAATTGTCCAGTTTTGCGGCACAATCAAATCATGTCCCACACCGTCACCGCCACTGAATTCAAAACACGGTGCCTCGCCCTCATCGACGAAATCGCCAAAACCGGCGACACCATCGTTGTCACCCGCCACGGAAAGCCCGTCGCCCAACTTGTTCCGCCTGCCCGCAAGCCATGGAAGAGCCCGGCTGGCAGTCTCGCGGGAGAGATTAAAATCATCGGCGACATCGTGAATTACGATACCAGCCACCTCTGGAATGCCCTCAAACCAGATGAGGAAATCTAACCCCAATGCGCTATCTGGCCGACACTCACATTCTTATTCGTTGGCTCGGCGATCCTCGGCGCCTCTCCAAAGAACAAAGTCGAGTTCTTGAAAATCTCGTTCTACACCAGGAGCCGGTTGGAGTGAGTATGATTACTCTCGTCGAACTTGCTTCGCTGTCGCAAGAGTCGTCCCGCGTCAGTAAATTCAATCTCGAAAAAATCTTGCGTGCGTTAGAGACGGAACCTGTTTTCTCAACCTTACCCATCACCACGGAAATAGCGCGCGACGCGAGTCGCCTTTTCCCCATCCTCCGCGACCCAGCCGACTGCGTCATCGTCGCCACCGCCCGCGCTCACGGCCTCCGCCTCCTCACCTCCGACCTTCGAATCATCAGCTCTAACTGCGTCCCCACCATCGACTAAACCCCCAACCACCCCTCCAACCGCCTCCCCATCACCGCCATCTCCCGCACCGCCAACACCTCCTGCCCCGCTCCATAAATCGTCTGCCGTACCCGCAACAACTCCCCCTCCGCCCAAACCTCCTCCCCCGCGTGAACCGCCGCCTCCCCCAAAAATGCCAATAACGGCTGCGTCCCCAACTCACCCTCCCCGGTTAACGTCACCCGCTCCTCTACCACCACCACATCCCCGTCCCGCCATTGGCGAACCCCATCTTCACCCAACACACACGCATCCAAATGAAACTCCTCATGCGGATCCCGCAACCGCCGCGCGCCCCTTCCTGCCGGAGCCACAAACGTCCCCGCCCCTACCCGTCGCGTAACCAGCCCCAACCGCTCCAACTCCGTCAACGCCCGCCGCGCCGTCATCAAGCTCACTCCGTGTCGCGCCGCCAAGCCTCGCTCCGATGCCACCTTCGCTCCCGGCGCCATCCGCCCCTCGGCTATGTCTTTCCGCAGCCGTCCCGCTATTCGCTGATAAGCATGTCCCATCTCCGGTGGCATAGTATTGAGTATGACCATAGGCCACGGCGCAGCGGAACTCCCCCTCGCCATGCTCCTCGTATTGGGCGCCGCTAAACTCCTCGGCGAACTCGCCGAAAGCCTCAAAATGCCCAACATCGTCGGCGAAATCGCCGCCGGTGTCCTGCTCGGCCCCAGCGTTCTCGCCCTCGTAAAACCCGGCGCCATTCGCGAACTCGCCGATCTCGGCGTCATGTTCCTCCTCTTCCGCGTCGGCCTCGAAGTGCGTGCCTCCGACCTGGTCAAAGCCGGCAAAACCGCCTCCGTTGTCGCCACCCTCGGAGTCATCGTCCCACTCGTGATGGGCTACGGCATCTATCGCTGGAGCGGCGCGTCAAACATCGAATCCCTCTTCGTCGGCGCCGCCATGGTCGCCACCTCCGTTGGCATCACCGCCCAGGTCCTCGCCGGCATGGGGCTGCTCAACGTCCTCGCCAGCCGCATCATTCTCGCCGCCGCCGTCATTGACGATATCCTTGGCCTCATTGTTCTTTCCATTGTCAGCAGCCTCGCTCAAGGCACCGTAAACGTCCTCCAACTCGCCTCTACAGCCGCCCTTTCCATCGGCTTCACCGTCTTCGTTCTCAGCGTCGGAAGCAAGACCGTCGGCTCCATCCTCCCCAAACTGCAAAAGCACATGAAGGGCATCGAATCCCAATTCAGCCTCGCCCTCATTCTCCTCTTCGCCCTCGCCCTTCTTGCCTCCTACGCCGGTGTCGCCGCCATCATCGGCGCTTTCCTCGCCGGCGTCGCCCTCTCCGAAACCGTCGCACCCCGCGTCCACGTCCTCGCCCAGGGCGTCTCCGAACTGCTCGTTCCTTTCTTCCTCGCCGGCATCGGCCTTGCCCTCGACATCAACGTCCTCAAAGATCCCAAAGTCCTCGGCCTCGCCGTCCTCATCACCGTTGCCGCCGTCGTCTCCAAGTTCATCGGTTGCGGACTCGGTGCCTGGCCCCTCGGCTTCACGGAAGCCAAACGCATCGGCGCAGGCATGGTCCCCCGCGGCGAAGTCGGTATGGTTGTCGCTCAAATCGGCGCCGCCATGGGGACCATCTCTCAACAAGCCTATGCCGTCGTCGTCGTCATGGCCGTTATGACCACCGTCATCGCTCCGATCCTCCTCAAATGGACCTTTGGTTCCATCGCCAGGGAACCCCAGGAATCCCCCCTCACAATCGAGTAGAAAATGTTCCTCGTTCCAGCCGCCCTCACCATCCTCGAAACCATCGCCCTCCAAGGCCCTCTCCACCATGTTCAGGGCATCGACGTCGAAGGCGAGTCCCTCTGGGTCTCCTCCGTCGACAGGCAACAGAAGAAAGGCTATCTCTTCAAACTCAACCGCCACACCGGCCGGATCGTCAGCCAGGTCGAAGTTCAGCAAGGCGAAAAATACCACCCCGGCGGACTCACTCTCGACGGCGACAACATCTGGCTCCCCGTCGCCGAATATCGCCGCAACAGTACCGCCGTGATTCAACTCCGCGACAAACGTACCCTCCGCCTGCTCCGTCAATTCGAAGTCAACGACCACATCGGCTGCATCGCCGCGTCCAATAACCGACTTTACGGCGGTAACTGGGACACCCGCGAAATCTATGAGTGGAACAAAAACGGCAAACAACTCGACCAACGCGCCAACGGGACCGGGACCCGTTATCAGGACCTCAAATACATCGAAAATCGCTTAATCGGCGGCGGCCTAAGAGCCAAGGGCCACGGCGCCATCGACTTTTTGGATCCTAAGTCTCTCAACCTCACCCGCCGCATCGAGTTCGAAACCACCGATCGCGGCGTCGTCTTCACCAACGAAGGCATGACCTTTCGCGCGGGCCGCTTTTATCTCCTTCCCGAAGACGACCCGCCCCGCCTGTTCCTCTTAAAATAAACCTGTGGAAAAGCGGTGCCAGGCACCACTTTTCCACAGGCTGCCGGTCGGTGCCATCCAACCCGGATCTCGCGCGTTTCCCGCCTACGCGTTAATGATCGCCATGTAATGGAAACACATTCGCGCAAAGCGGAAGTGGATTTTTTCAAGATGGGAATTCGCGTGCATGGCGCTGCCCCTGGCCGCCGTCGTGTCTCTGCAATCGCGCCGCTCACCTGTACAGGCAATGTGAACGTCAAAGCTTCAATGGGGCCTCGGCCTTGCGGCTGAGGATATCCTTTGCCGGAACCGGCGCTTACCCGTCGGATGGTGCTTCAATGGGGCCTCAGCCTTGCGGCTGAGGATATAGCGGGCCCCTTCGCAGTCAAGACCAAGCTCAATTGCTTCAATGGGGCCTCAGCCTTGCGGCTGAGGATATCAATCCGTCGAACAGAAGATGGCGGAGAACGCGCCGGCTTCAATGGGGCCTCAGCCTTGCGGCTGAGGATATCGACCACCACCAGGCGCGCATGAAGCGGCAGCGGCTGCTTCAATGGGGCCTCAGCCTTGCGGCTGAGGATATATCACTCCGCTTGATCTGCGGGAGTCGGAATATACCGCTTCAATGGGGCCTCAGCCTTGCGGCTGAGGATATTGCCGGAACATATCGGCTCATGATGGCCTGTCTCCACGCTTCAATGGGGCCTCAGCCTTGCGGCTGAGGATATACAGCGGTACCTGGGGCGCTATCACGAATGACGGCGGCTTCAATGGGGCCTCAGCCTTGCGGCTGAGGATATCAATGGCGTGATGGTGCGGGTGATTCCTTCAATGATGCTTCAATGGGGCCTCAGCCTTGCGGCTGAGGATATTGCACGCCGAAATTCGCGGACGCCGCGCAACTGGTGCTTCAATGGGGCCTCAGCCTTGCGGCTGAGGATATACGTTCGGCGATTCGTGGAAGGAATCGACATTCGTGCTTCAATGGGGCCTCAGCCTTGCGGCTGAGGATATAACGTAAGCGGATCGAATAACGTGTGGCTTGGATAGCTTCAATGGGGCCTCAGCCTTGCGGCTGAGGATATCTCGCTGTGCTGGCCTGTTGGCGAAAAGGTGTACTAGCTTCAATGGGGCCTCAGCCTTGCGGCTGAGGATATTTACAACTCCGCCATGGGGGTGCAGGCGTTGTACGCGCTTCAATGGGGCCTCAGCCTTGCGGCTGAGGATATGTGCCGCGGGTGGCGGAGCCGACCTTCGACAAGATGCTTCAATGGGGCCTCAGCCTTGCGGCTGAGGATATGGGTGCTGAGTTCGGACGGCAAGCGCAAACACGGCTAGCTTCAATGGGGCCTCAGCCTTGCGGCTGAGGATATGAAATGAAACTGCAACACGTAATCGTACAGAACATGCTTCAATGGGGCCTCAGCCTTGCGGCTGAGGATATAACCTGACGGTTGTGATCGCGCTGGGATCGTCCGGGCTTCAATGGGGCCTCAGCCTTGCGGCTGAGGATATGGTGTAGACGGTTTGTAGACACTTTGTTGTCTGCTTGGCTTCAATGGGGCCTCAGCCTTGCGGCTGAGGATATGTATTTTGACAATTCGGACTCGCTGTGCAGGTTCCTGCTTCAATGGGGCCTCAGCCTTGCGGCTGAGGATATGTGGGCGATGGCAACCAAAGCCGTCTACGGTTTCGTGCTTCAATGGGGCCTCAGCCTTGCGGCTGAGGATATCTGCGCCGATGGCACATTATCGCCGTCCTTGATCTGCTTCAATGGGGCCTCAGCCTTGCGGCTGAGGATATGGGGGGCGATGACAAATAGCGGAGTCACCGTTCTCGCTTCAATGGGGCCTCAGCCTTGCGGCTGAGGATATCTGAAACGCTCTTACGACACGGGCGTGTTAGCACGGCTTCAATGGGGCCTCAGCCTTGCGGCTGAGGATATAGCCGCCTTGGCGACTCACTCTCTACTCTTTCAGTAGCTTCAATGGGGCCTCAGCCTTGCGGCTGAGGATATGGCGGTCTCGAAAACCACCACCACTAGAATAATTAGCTTCAATGGGGCCTCAGCCTTGCGGCTGAGGATATCGGGCGACCGAGCAGCGTGCCGAACGGCGACGTAGAGCTTCAATGGGGCCTCAGCCTTGCGGCTGAGGATATTTCCCCCTTGCTTTAATCCAGGACCTGCATTATACTTGCTTCAATGGGGCCTCAGCCTTGCGGCTGAGGATATCACCGATGGCCCGATACCAGCGGCTGGCAACTCCTGCTTCAATGGGGCCTCAGCCTTGCGGCTGAGGATATCTGAGCCTATTTGGTTTGCCATACCGGCACGCCTTGCTTCAATGGGGCCTCAGCCTTGCGGCTGAGGATATGGTGGAAAAAAGTATGGTGCTACTCGGTGTAATCGTGCTTCAATGGGGCCTCAGCCTTGCGGCTGAGGATATGGCTTCATCGCTACGCTCATGCTTTCGAAATCGACGCTTCAATGGGGCCTCAGCCTTGCGGCTGAGGATATTCACAAGATCGCGGGGAACAACCACAGTTCCCCGCGCTTCAATGGGGCCTCAGCCTTGCGGCTGAGGATATCGGAGAAGGCGAGCCTGTACGCGGATGTATACGCCGCTTCAATGGGGCCTCAGCCTTGCGGCTGAGGATATGAGATTGGTGGCAAGGTTGTGCAATTCGCTCGCCGTGCTTCAATGGGGCCTCAGCCTTGCGGCTGAGGATATCTCATTCTCGCGCGCCAGCAGCAGCACTCGCACTAGCTTCAATGGGGCCTCAGCCTTGCGGCTGAGGATATTCGTCCAACGCCAGCCTTTGCCGCTGGCCGGATGGGCTTCAATGGGGCCTCAGCCTTGCGGCTGAGGATATAGCTGCCCCTCTATTATATTCTGTTTTCAATGATCTGGAGGGGTATTTGCGAGCGGTCCCCGGATTTGCGAACGAAACCATTATGATGTGAATTCCCCGACTCGGCAAGTGTAATATTTTCAACAGGATATAAATCGCGAGCGACTACCCCATTTCCTAACGCACCGCGCCGCTCGCATCGCCATCAACGGGTTACAAACACCGGGTAGCTCCCGATTTCTCCCTGGAGCATTTTACCCAGCAGGCGCGCCTGGATTTCCAGAAGCCGACGATAGCTCACTCGATAGTCGAATAGCGGATGCGTCACCAGCGTATCCATCCGTAGCTCGTAGGCGCGGTAAAAGGCTTTGCGGCCCTCTGGACGGAGCGCCACCGCTCCCGCCGCCGACACGAAGTCCTCGGGTTGCACCATCTTCGTGTTGATGGCTTGCATCACCGCTGAATCGGCGATCAAGGGACGGAACGGCTCCATGAGGTCTAAGGCCAGTGCCGGTCTCCCGTGGCGCGGACGATGATAAAAACCCAACATTGGGTCAAATCCGACGGCCGTACACGCGATCGTCATGTCCTTCGTCAACATGCTGTACGCCAACGAAAGCAGCGCATTGATCGGATCCCGTGGCGGGCGGCGATTCCGGCCCTGAAAATCAAACTGGAAAAGCGCGCCGTCGCCCTGCGATTCCACTTTTATCAATCCTTGGAGAGCGCCGAAATACAGCCGCGCCGCGTTGCCTTCGATTCCAAGCAGTGATTCGAGCACTGGGCCTTTGTCCGCGGCGTCGGCCATATCCTTCATCTCCGACAGGACGCGGGCCGGCGGCTCCTCATGATTGCGGAGGAGCTGAGTCCGTTGATTGCGGATCTTTCCCGCGATGAGCGCTCCGGCTAAACGGCGGCAGAACCACGCCTCCTCGGCAAGCTTGTATTGGGCTTGGCGGAGGAACACGTTCTTCGTCGCCAGTCCGTTCGTGGTGCCGTAGAACCAGCCGCCCTGAGAGAAATAGCTGACCGGAATCTCCGCTTCACAAAGTGTCTGGATGGCCTGCGTTGTTACCTGAATATTACCCATCAGGTTTACCTGACAGATTTCATGGATTCGAACTTCCTGAAGGAGCGCCTCCTTTTCCCGTACTTGGAGGACGCCGCCACTCTTGCCCACCCGGAGTCCTTGTGTGTTGAGGTATAAAGGCTTGCGCTCCTCGCGCGGGGCCAGCAGGCGGCGGACCTCGGAACCGGCGCCTTTGCGAGGAGCCGCCGCGCCTTCCACTTCGAAGAGCAGGAGTTGATCGGGATCCGGTTCGGGCTGCCGGCCGATGCGGTTGACTTCATCCGGCAGGCAGATCGGCGCAAGAGAACAGCCGGGGCATTTCGGAGAGTCTTCCAGCGGCGGCGGAATGATGGGCTGCGCGACCAGTGCCCAGGCGGCGGCCACCGCGCGTTCCGTCTCGGCGATTAACTCCGGCGTGGCCACCACGCGCACACGTTGGCGCGTCGTGGCGTAGAAAACGAGTCCTTCTTCGCAGCGGTATCCGCTTTCGCGCAACAGCAGAATTTGCAGTACGAGTTGAACTTTGTCGGAGGGCCAGAGTTCGATGCCCGATTTGGTTTCTCTGGGGCGGCCGTGTTTCGTGTCAACAGGGGTGACTTCCCCGTTGCGCACTTCCACCACATCCAGTTTCGCGATGACGCGGAGCCGCTCACTCGTCAGCGTGACGGAGCGCGTTTTTAGAGCATCTTCGCCGAGATCGGCCGCGGCGGGCAGGCTGTCGCCTTCTTTGTCGACGACGCGGTGAAGGTGTTGGCCTTCAATGGTGTCAACGCTGTCGAGGAATTCGCCGCGCACATGTTCGAGATAGAACAGGCGGGGGCAGTAGACGAATTCATTGACCATCCGCGCGGGCAGGTATTCGGGGATGTCCCTGGCGGGCGCGACTGGTTGCGGGAATATGGGGAAAGTGGCCACGATGTTTTCTCCGAGGCCGCGCCGATCGTGGGTTGTCTATATCACGATCAGCGGGGCATCCAGGTTGGTATATGGTTTACCCATGGCGGAGATGACGCGGTCTCCTCGATTCTGGGCTGGACCGAGATACACGAACAGCACCTGGTCCTGGGTGTGATGGATGATGGCGTGGAGTTCCGCGCGAAGGCGGGCCAGGTCGGCGGGTGTGAGTTGGCATTCGAAGACGGAATATTGGATGTGGTCGCCGGTCTTGCGGAGGGTTTGGAAGACCTTCCGGAGGCGTTTGTCGTCGCAGATGTCGTAGCAGACCAGATAGGTGGAGCGCATCGGGTTATCGTTCGCTTAGAACAGCCATCACGCCTAGGCCGCAGTGACGCCCAGCTCCAATTGTCAGAGGACCCGCTACGGGATGCTCGAAGGTTATCCGCAAGTGAACCGCCGACAATCCTTTTAGGTGGTCTGGACGAAAGCACCCCGGCCCGCGGTCGTTACGGCCAAGTTTGTAAGCGGGTAGGCAGTTTTTGAAGTTGGGTAGCGCACCCCAAGTAAATTGACATCCCAATTCGATCCCGCTTTGAGCCAGGGCACGTTCGATGAGCTTGATCGTCTTCTCCGGCTTGCGGTCGTCATGTCCGGGGAGGATCACAGGTGTAACACTGCCCCACACCTTGGACGAACCCAGGTATTGGCGAGTGACGCCGTCCGAGCGCAGACGGTCCAGAATCGGCCCGTCCCCGCCGGCTTCGCGTTGGAGTTGTTCGCCGTCAAGCTGGCCGGCAAGGTGTCGAAGTTCGGAATCGAATCCAAATGGCGCAATGATCATGACGCGGCGGATCATCGCGTCGGCATGTTCATGACCGATGGAGGGAAGGGGAATGTAGGATAACTGTTTGTGATCGTTCTGACTCTCTGGGCGATGGCCAGCTACAAAAGATTTGATCCATTCGTCGGGGTTAGCGATTCCTTCGGGCGGCAGTTCCTTCATCATTTTAATGGCGGCGCATCGAGTCATGCCCGCGATATGGATTAGTTGGGCGTGCGAATGGCGGTAGGCGTCGTCGCTGTCGGTCCGAAGAGCGAATACGGCACAAGGGCGGCCAATCGACAGTTCCGAGCTGGCGTAAAAGACACGGTCGAACGCGGCGGGTTTTTCCACAGTTCGGAGTGGCTTGCCGTGGTCGATCCGGCTAAGTGCCGATTGATGTGCGTTCATGAGATCCTTCATGGAGCCTTTTTTAGGTACACGTAGTAAACCATTTTCGCGAAAAGTGCCGGGCTTCGGAATCCATCGAATGCCTTGGAGCCCGCCGACACCGTCAACATCGAACACTTGGCCATCACCATACGCCATGTCGATTCCCCAGCCGAGGCAACTTAAAAAGCGGGCTGCCTGGATAGCCCCGATCACTTCCGGGACGACTTCACTGATGGGCCATAGATAGTGGACTTCGGGTAGGCCGAGCAGAATAGTCGGCCGCGACGTCTTGCCCGTCAGCCGTTTCTGCCGGTCCGGTTCCTTGTCCCCATCGTTGTTGGGTACGAAACGCGTGACGATCTGACCGTCGCAGGAGTGAGGCGCGATGATCAATGGCGCTGGGAGTGACTCAAGCCATCCGAGTGACTTCCCAACTTCGGAATCCAGTTTACCGTGCCGAGCAACTCCCGCCACCAAAGCCTGAAACAGTCGATAGGGCGACGGAGGCCACTCCGGCGGCCCTTCGCGACCGAGCAAGCCGTGATAACGGTCGTCAAGCCAGCGAACGGTGATGCAGAGGTGGGTCATTCGCCTGATTCGGTCTCTCCGGTACCAACTCCGGTTTTGGTCCCGTCCTTCTGAGTCTTCTTGAATTCCTTGAGCTGCGAGTCGATATCTTTCAGCGCTGCGTGTGAATCGTCATGGTCATTAGCTAACGCAAGTAATTCAATCGCGAGCGCTCTCGCGTTATCAGGAAGCGAGAGGTCTTCCGAAATCCTAGCTAGCGCGTCACACACAGGAGCGAACGCTTCCGCATTTCGGACTGGCACCTGGCCCTTCTTTGGTTTGCCGAGGGCGCTCTTCGCGGTCTTGAACACCTCAGCTAAGGACTTGAACGGATCATTGTCTTGGTCGCGAAACCGCTTCAATGTATCGGCTGTTATCGGCCCAAGTAGTCTAACTTTGTCGCGATCCTCTTTTTTCATTTCTAGAAACTCGTTGGCTACCCCGGCTTCAAAGACGGCGTCGAGATGGTCTTTGTTCTCATATGGGATGCCGGCAGCCTCGAAGAACGCCTTTGCAGACGCCGTTGCAAAGGCGACGATCTCCGCAGGGTCAAAAGTAGGCTGTTCTTCCTCCCCTCGCCGCTTGACCAATCTGGATGTGTCCACCTTGTCTTTGAATCGAAGGTGGCAGCCTTCGCGTAAATTCAAGTCTAGGTCAAACGTGGCGGCGAGTAAGGCGAGACCAAGAATGTAGCGTTGCAAAACCTCTTTGCGAGCGGCGTCGCCCGCATTCAATGCACGTAGGGCGACAAGATTGAGGTTCACTGTTCGCACTAGTTGGCTCGCCGGTGTAAGCATCACGCCACCTACTTTTTGCACTGCCAATGCATGTAGCATGCCCTCCGAGGAGAGCGGATTCTTATCGCCTTCACCTTTGTCGAGATTCTCGAGAACCGCGCCTGCTGTTACATATTCCGCCGCCGGAGTAAACTGCGCCGAGCGGGTGCACTCGCGGACATTGCTAGCGCGGATGGAGGCTTTCAGAATTCGCTGAACCTTTACTTGGGTTGAACGAGAGTCCCAAACACCGAAAAGCAGCGATGTCGGGGCGAGAGTTGCGAGTTTGAAGTGATTGCCGGCTTTTGCGTCCAAGAATGCGGTGTGGAATTTATCTGCCATTGAAGACAACCGGACAACTGCATCGCCGGCACGATGCCCAGCATCGAGTAGGTTCACCGATGTCCAATTATTAGGCTCTTTGCCGACCTTGATTTCGATTTGCGGGACGAGATCCCGGTGGGTAGGCTCCTTGAACATTGGTTCGATTCGGTTGGCTTGCGATTGGGGACTGTCGATTTCGCAGAGGTTGGTGCCATCGGGAAATCTATCGATGTTGTAGCCGGACGTCTGGTCAGACTTCTTCTCATTCTTTTCAGGTCTGGAGTTAGCCGGGAGTTCAACTGACACTCGGTATTCTCCGTCGAGTACTGTATGCACCCGTCCTTTGAAAATGGTCATTGGATAGGTAGGAGGGAAGATAATCGGATCGTCCTCATTAACCGGTGCCAGCGTCTGCTTGAGGATTAGGGCAACCGGGCCGCCGAGC
>CAMDKT010000062.1 GCA_945900935.1 Candidatus Sulfopaludibacter sp. SbA3
AGGGGGGGGTGAACGGGTACCATCCGGGAGTGTCATAAAAACCGCGCCACAATTAAAGTCATGTCGTCATGCTGCTGGAACCCGGCGGCGAAGGCATCGGCTGCCGACACGATCTTAGGAATCAGTTCCCTCGCCGTGTCCGCGCGGCACGTCTGTAGAAACACGCCCAGCGCCTCCTCGCCCCACTCCTCATCCGCGGCGTTCATCGCCTCGCTGATGCCATCGGTAAAGCCGACAAACACATCTCCGCGCTCAAACTGAAAATTCCCTTGTACAAAACGCGCGGCGCGGAACAGGCCCACCACCGGCCCGCCGTCCTCCAACCGCAGAATTCTATCACCGCGAAGCACCATGGGCGGACAGTGCCCGCCATTGACATAAGTCAGCATCCGCGTGGCGGGATCGTATTGACTGTAGAAAAGCGTCGCGTAACGGTTGGATGGCGACGAATCAAAAATCAGCCGGTTGAGAGTTCCGATCATCACACCGAGGTCCGGCGGTATCGACATCGCCTGCCCGCGCAGCGCCGATTGCAGACAGGCCATCAACAACGCCGCCGGTATCCCTTTGCCCGACACGTCGCCAATCGAGATAGCGATAACGCCCGATTCCAGAACCATGAAATCATAACTATCTCCTCCGACGTCTCGCGCCGGGCGGCAGTAGCCGTAGTAATCCAATCCGGCGATCACGGGCAGGTTCTGCGGGAACAGCATCTCCTGAATTTCATGGGCGATCTCCACTTCGCGGTTCCAGCGTTCGCGCTGCGCGACGGCTTCGGTAATGGCCGCCGCGAGTTGGCTGTTCTCCAGCGCCAGTCCCGTTTGCAGCGCCACACTTTGCAGCAGCCGCAAGTCATTTTCGGAGTAAGGTTCCTCACTCCGCTTACGGCCCATACTTACAAATCCAAGTAGCTTGTCCTTGACGGTCAACGGCAGCAGTAACTCAGCCCCGGTCGCACTTAGCCAGGCAGCTTCCTCCGCGCTAAGTCCTTCCCGGTAGATCCAAGAGTTTGTATCGTCCAGATATACGCGCAACGGGACGCGGTCCCGGCGCATGACCTCCGCGATCTTCGCCGTGTCCGGCAATGGCGCGCCGCCGCCATCGGCGAAACCGAGGGCAAACGCCGGCTGGAACACCGCGTCTTCCCGCAACAGCAGGGCGATTCGATCCACGTGGAGCGCTGCCCCGATGCGTGTGGCCACCGCCTCCAGCAGCGGTCTCGTTTCCACCATCGTCCGTACATCGTCGCTCAGACTGGCCAATACAAGTTCGGCGTTATACGCTTCGCGGAAGAAACGCCGATCCACCCAGACCGCCAGCCGCTCCGCCGCGGTCCGCAGACCGAGGAGCATCAATGTGCCAATCGCGACCACTTGCAGGATTTTCGGCCGGTTCATCCCCGGCTGCAGCGCCAGCGACACTGCGGTCAGCATCACGCCTAAAATCAGCATCACTCGTAGAACACGCACGCCGCGCCGCGACAAAGCGTACTGCAAACCCTGCCGGATCATAATGCTCAACCCGAAAGCGCGGTGCGCAATGATCACATTGGCCAAGGTCACCGGGAACAGGCACATCGCCATCAGCGCTGGAACGATTAGCCAATTCGCCTGGGAATCCAAACTCACGCCGAGCACGAACGCGGAGACGATCAGAAGCAGCATCGGCGTGACGGCAAGCATCGCGCCTTTGAGAATCGTCTGCAATCGGCGTTTTGAATCCGGATCCTGTAACGTGAACCGCTTGTGAAAAAGTAGCGCGAAGAAGCCGCCGACAGCAGCCATTCCAAGAAATTGACGAATACCGGCGGCTCTGTTCGCGGCGGTGATGAATCCCGCCCACTGCGCCGCGTCCCCCCAATCCTTGGCAATGGATTCGGCCATTTGAAGCAAGGCGCCGGCCGCCAGCACAGCGAGCGTCCCCCGTAACAGCCATGCATGGCGATCCTGCCACTCCGCGCGCCGCGGAAACTCCCACGCAAACCAAAATAGGAATAACGCCCAAAGGCTGCGCATCAACGGATGCATTTCGTAGAGAACTGCCGCAAGCCACTCCGGGCCGGGTAAAAAGGAAGGGTGGACAATCACATGCGGAAAGCTCGCCAACATGCCCATCAATAACCACGCCTGCTTATCCGTAGGGCGCGCCATAACTACCCAAAATCCCACGATCAGGCATAGCAGCGGCATCCCGATGGTCATCAGCGCCAGGAACAGGATCCGGCTCCAAGGCATGTTGCCGCCTGTTAAAGGCTCTAATTGCCATGTCACTTCGCGACGAGTCCCATCGGCCCCCGAGACTGTCAGCCGAATACGGTCGCCGGGGAAGTACTTGTCCATGATCCTCTGGCGCGCCGCTTCGCCCGTGTAGCGCTGCCCGTGAACTTCCAGCAGCCGGTCGCCGCCGCGCAGCCCCGCCTCCGCCGCTCGCGGTGAAACGGAACGGACACTTGGCCACGGCGCGCCGACAATAAAGCCATCCCGAATGAAATTTTCCCGCCCTCGCATCTGTTGGAAGAACTGCCACGAGACAGCCCCCTGATAACTGCCGAGTATCAGCAGCAGGAGGAATCCTGCCAGCCGAAAAAGGCGTTCTTGCAGTCTCATTTCCATGGCGTGTGTCATTATCCCATGGGTGCGATAGAATGCGTGTTCTATGTGGACTCGCCGGCAATTTCTGCGAACGGGCGCGATGACAGCGTTCGCCCAGTCGCCTCCCAAACCCAATGTGCTGTTGATTTTGATCGACGACATGGGCTACGCCGACGTCGGGTGTTATGGCGCCAAGGATATCGCGACACCGCATATCGACCGCCTCGCTCGCGAGGGCGTGCGCTTGACCGATTGCTACTCCAATGGCCCCGTCTGCACTCCCACCCGTTGCGGTTTGATGACCGGGCGCTATCAGCAGCGCTTCGGACTGGAATGGGCGCTGGGGCCTGGCGTGAAGGGCTATGGGCTGCGGCCGGAGAACAACACGATTGCTCGCTATCTCAAAAATGCCGGTTACCGGACAGCCATTTTTGGAAAGTGGCACTTGGGCTACGAACCGGAAGTGGGGCCGAACGCCCATGGATTCGATGAGTTTTATGGCCTGTTGAGCGGTAACGTGGACCATTATTCCCACAAGGAAATTAACAACGAAGACGACTGGTACGAAGACACCAAGCCGGTGAAAGTGGACGGGTACTCCACCGAACTCCTTCGCGATCGCGCGCTGCGGTTCCTCGACGCCAATGCGGCGAAGCCATTCTTCGTGTATCTTCCTTTTAACTCCGTTCATTGGCCGTTTCAAGCGCCGGGCCGGCCCGGTGATGTCCGGCTGCGGCCGACCTGGTTCGACGGCACCCGCGAGAAGGATTATAAGCCCATGCTGGAGGCAATCGATTCGGCCATCGGACAAGTGCTCGCGAAGCTGGAAGCCAAGGGCGTTTTGGACAATACCCTCGTCGTCTTCACCAATGACAATGGCGGCGAACGGCTCTCCGACAACCGGCCGTTCTTTCATCACAAAGCCACGCTTTGGGAGGGCGGCATTCGCGTGCCAGGAATCCTCCGTTGGCCGGGGCGGTTGCCGAAGGGGAAGGTCAGCGCGCAGCCCGCCATGTCCATGGATCTGACGGCGACCATCGCCGACGCTTGCGGTATTTTTCCCGACCCGGCGCAGCCGTTTGACGGCCACAGCCTCCTCCCCATATTGGATGGCCGAAAGCCCTTAGAAGAGCGGACTTTCTTCTGGCGCATCAACCGCGCGGATCGCAAGCAACGCGCTTGCCGGCGAGGGAATTGGAAATGGATCAGCGACGCTGGATTCGATCAGCTCTACGATCTGAGCAAGGACTTGGGCGAACGAAACGACGTGGCCTTTGCCCATCCAAAACTGGCCAGGGAATTAGAGGGTTTGTTCAATGATTGGGAGACAATGCTGAAGAAGAACCCGCCGCCGAAGGTGATCGCGTGATTAGCCGGCGCGCGTTTCTAGCGTCGCTGCAATTGGGCCGGCGTCCCAACGTTGTCGTGTTTCTATCCGACGACATGGGCTGGGCCGACATCAGTTGTTATGGCGCGAAAGACATCAAGACCCCGAATATTGACCGGTTGGCGCGGGAGGGCGTGAAGCTCTCCGATTGTTATTCCAACGGGCCCGTTTGTACGCCGACGCGCTGTGGCCTCATGACCGGGCGCTACCAGCAGCGCTACGGCCGCGGCCTGGAATGGGCGCTATTGCCCACGAATGTGAACGTGGGGCTCGATCCAAAGCACGCCACGCTGCCCCGCCTTTTGAAGAATTCCGGCTACAAAACGGCGATCTTCGGCAAATGGCATTTGGGGCGTGAGACTCAGTTTTCGCCCATTCATCATGGCTTCGACGAATACTATGGCCTCACCGGCGGCAACGTGGACATGTATTCGAAAGAGGACCGTTTCAAGAACTACGACTTCTACGACGGACTCGAAAAGGCCGCGACGGCGCCGGGCTATTTGACAGAGCTACTCGCCGGCCGGGCGGAGAAATTTATCACCGCCAACAAGGCCAATCCGTTCTTCCTCTACATGCCATTCAACGCGGTCCATTGGCCGTTTCAAGGGCCGGGGCGGCCGGAGTCCGTGCGCGACATGAAAAGCTGGTACGATGGCACGCGTTTGGGCGAGTACAAGCCGATGCTGGAGGCGATGGACGCCGCGGTTGGACGCGTCTTGAACACGCTTGATACGTTGGGGCTCGCGCAAAACACGCTCGTGATTTTCACCAACGACAATGGCGGCGAACGGCTGAGCGACAACGGTCCCTTCCGGCATCACAAAGCCACGCTGTGGGAAGGCGGGATTCGTGTCCCTGGGCTGGTTCGATGGCCCGGCAAGGTGCCCAGAGGCAAAACAAACGCCCAGGTCTGCATGTCCATGGATTTCACTGCGACCATCGCTGCGGCCTGCGGTGCCAAGGCTGTGGATCCGTTCGATGGGATCGACCTTTTGCCGGTCCTCTCGGGGCGTTCGGGCGTACAGGAGCGGGACCTGTTCTGGCGGATTAATCAGCCGAATCAGCGGATGCGCGCCGTGCGAAGCGGAAAATGGAAGTACATTCTGGATGGCGGGATTCATAACATGTATGACTTGTCGAATGATCCGGGAGAGACACGCGACTTGTACTATGTCCACCCGGATGTGGCGGAACGGTTAAAGAAGAAACTCGAAGATTGGGAGAAGTCACTCGCGAATGTCTAATTTGACTCGACGGGCCTTTGTGGCCGCGGCAATTCCAACTCGCCGGCCGAATATCGTATTCCTGATGCCCGATCAGCACCGCTATCACAGCGTCGGCTGTCTGGGAAACAGCGAAGTAAGGACCCCGCATATCGACAAACTCGCAAGCGAGGGCGTCACGCTCCATCACACCTTCGCCAACACCCCCGTGTGCTGCCCGGCGCGCGCAATTCTGTTGACAGGGCAGTATTGCCATCGCAACGGAATGATCGCCAATGATCTGCGGCTGCGCGAGGAAAGTGTCAGTTTTGCTGAGATTCTAGCGAAAGCCGGGTACCGCACGGGCTTCGTCGGCAAGTGGCATTTGGATGGTGGACAACGCGAACCCGGCTGGGTGCCCCCCGGCCCGCGAAGACAGGGTTTTGAATTCTGGGCCGCGCATCAATGCAGCCATCGCCATTTTGAGAACCACTATTTTCGCGATGACCCCAAGCCGATCCACTTTGGAAAGTTTGAAGCCGAGGGTTGGGCCGATGTCGCTGTAGACTTTCTTAACGCGGTGAAATCGGATAAACGCCCGTTCTATCTAACCGTGCAGTGGGGGCCGCCGCATGATCCATATAAAGCGCCGGCGAATTACTCAAAACTGTATGATCCGGCTAAGTTAACCATGCGCGCGAATTATAAGTCCGGCAACGTTCCGGTGCCAGCGGCGATTGCCGAGTACTATGGCATGGTGACAGCGATTGACGATCAAGTCGGGCGCTTGATGGCGAAGCTCGACGAATTAGGCCTGCGGGAAAACACGATCGTGCTGTACTCCTCCGATCACGGCGACATGCTCGGCTCGCAGGGAGCCCGGCTGAAGCGGAAGCCGTGGGAGGAATCGATTCGCGTGCCCGGCTTCATTCGATGGCCCGAGCGCGTGAAGGCGGGCGCGCAAAGCGACGTGTTCTTCACCCACGTGGATTTCGCCCCAACCCTGCTCGGCATGGCCGGACTCCCGGTGCCGAAAGCAATGCAAGGTAAAGATCTATCGAAACCGATTGTCGAGGGCAAAGGCAAGAGCCCGGATTCGGCATTCTTCCAGATCTTCGGACCCTACACGGGCGACGGCACCGATGCCGGCTGGCGCGGCGTCCGCACCGCCACGCACATGTACGCGCGCTACGCCGATAAGCCTTGGGTCCTTTATGATCTGAAGGCCGATCCCATGCAGCGCAATAACCTGGTCGGCAAGACGCCGGTTGTTCAGGCGGCATTGGAAAAACGTCTGGTTCGATGGATGAAAGAAACGGGCGACTCCTGGGCGTTCAATTGGAGCCACAAGCTCGAAGACGCCGGACGCCTCTACAAACACAAGACTTTTTACACGGTACAGGAGTATCTGGAATGGGCCAAAGAGCATCCCGAATTAGACCCCGAATTAAACAAGGTCTAGCGGCGATCATATTCGCGGCGGCGATCCAAGCCGAAGTCCGCTTGCCGGCCATATTGAGTGACCACATGGTGGTGCAGGCCGGCGTGCCAGTGCGGCTATGGGGCTGGGCGGGTCCGGAAGAAACGGTTACGGCCCACATTGGCGCCGCCGCGCCGGTAGTTACAAAGGCTAACGCAGCGGGTAAGTGGCAAGTCTTTCTGCCGAAACTCGCCGCCGGCGGACCTTATACGATCAGCGTGAATCAGCGAGCGATTCAGGATGTCCTGGCCGGGGACGTCTGGGTCGCCAGCGGGCAATCGAACATGGCGTTCACACTGGCCCGAAGCGATGGCGGACCGGAAGAAGCCAAAAAGGCGGCATTCCCGCGTCTCCGATTTTTCAAGATTCCAAACACGCCGGCGGACACGCCGCAAGACGACGTAACCGGAACCTGGGAGGCATTGACGCCGGAAAACGCCGGCAAATATTCAGGCGTCGCCTACCATTTCGCAAAAAGTTTGCACTTGGAACGGAAGACGCCGATGGCCGTAATCCAGACCGCTTGGGGCGGCACGAATTGTCAGGCCTGGACGCGCCGGGAGGCTTTGTCGTCGGACGCAAATCTCGCCGAGTACGTCGGTCGAGCCTCGAAGACGCCGCAGAATGTGGCCAGCGCCTTGTGGAATGGAATGGTCGCGCCGATCACGCTGTATCCGGTCAAGGGGTTCATCTGGTATCAGGGCGAGGCGAACATGCGAGTCCCCGACGCGGGACTTTATCGCAAGTTGTTTGGCGCGATGATTCAAGACTGGCGGACCCAGTGGGGGCAAGGTGACTTACCGTTCCTGTGGGTGCTGCTCGCGCCATTTGGCGCTCCGGCGGCTGATTTACCATTGACGCGGGAATCACAATTGGAAACGCTGCGCCTGGCCAACGTAGGTTTCGCGAATACGATGGGTGTGGGAAACGCCAAGGACATCCATCCGACGAATAAAAAGACCGTCGGCGAGCGGTTGGCAAACGCCGCCCGCCGCGTGGCGTACGGCAGCGCGACGGCTCCGGTGAGCCCCGTGTTGCGGCAGTTGACGGCCGAAGGCGCGGGACTTCGAATGTGGTTCGACAACGCTGGTACCGGATTGAAAATCGCCGGCGATCCGGAGTTTGCGTTTGAGATTGCCGGTGAGGACGAGAAATATGTGCCTGCCGACGCAAAGGCGCAGGGGGCGACAGTGCTGGTTTTAGCGCCCTCGGTGCCGGAGCCCGTCTTCGTGCGGTACGCCTACCGGGATATAGCGCCGGATGCGTTATATTCCATCGCCGGCGTGCCCGCGGCGCCAGTACGCGCGCGGCTGGGCCGACCGAAATGAAGACTCAGACTTAACTGATAGAAGTTCGAACGCGTTTCTTTTCGATTCCCGCCGATAGACACTATAAGTAATGATGTCTATGGAAAAGGAATCGATCAGCACCCACCAAAAGGCCGCTCGTGTAAACCACGATCCGACCACCTACGGGGCGTTCGCCGAGATCGGCGCTGCCCAGGAAGTAGTCGCGTGGTTCTTTCGCAGCGGGCGGGCGTCGGGAACGGTGGCCAAATCGATGTCGGCCTACGACATGGTGGTCTCCGACGCGATCTACGGTCCGTCCACCCGTTATGTCAGCCGTCAACGCCTGCAAAGCATGCTCAATCACGAGTATTCCCTCTTGCAGGAGCGTTTAGACCCGGCGCGCGGCGCCAACACGAAATTCTTCGCCTTTGCCGATACAGTGGCTACCAATCGCCGCTCCCAGCCAGGCGGCGGCCATGGCTGGCTTGGAATTCGCTTTCAAAATGAGCCCCGCGCCGAGCCGTCGGAAATCCTGATTCACATCCGCCTGTTGGATCCGGTAACGCTCCAGGAACAGGAAGTAATCGGCATTCTCGGCGTGAATCTCATCTACGGCGCGTTCTATCTTAACGAGCAGCCGGACGAATTGATCGGCAATTTGATGGATGGGTTGAGCCGCGTTCGCCTGGAAGTCGACATGATCAAGTTCTCCGGTCCGGCCTTTGAAAAGGTGGACAACCGGCTGATGAGCCTGCAATTGGTCGCGCAAGGACTCACCGACGCCGCCGTCTTCACCGCTAAAGGCGAGGCCGTGGAACCAGCTGAAATCCTTTTCGGACGCCCGATTCTGCTGCAACGCGGCAGTTTCCGGCCAGTCACGAACGTCACCCTGGACATGCTCTATTGCGGCGGCGAGCGGATGGTAGCCGACACAAAGATCGACGAGAAACTCCTTGTCGTCCTGATGGAGATGAGCTTGAAGAACCTCATGCCGTCCGACAAAGTCGACCACGAGGACTTCATGGCGCGCGTCGATATTCTGGGTGCGTTGGGGCATCCGGTGATGATTTCCAACTTCTCGGCTTCCTATCGCCTCACCGGATATTTGCGGCGGTACACGAAGCTTCCAATCGGCTACGTTATGGGGCTGGGAACCCTGCGAAGTATTTTTCGCGAAGAATTCTACGCCGATTTAAGCGGTGGAATTCTGGAGGCGCTGGGGCTGCTGCTGCAGGGGGACACGGCACTCTACGTCTATCCGATGTGGGATGCCGCCGCCAAAACTCAGGTCAGCGCTGAAAACGACGCTGTCGCCCAAAACTTGCACTACCTCTACCAGCACTTGATCGAAAACAAACGGATCTGTTCCCTGCCAGTGTTCGATCCCGTGGATCTGCCCATCATGCCGGCCGAAATCCTGCAACGCATCAAATCGGGCGATCCAACGTGGGAAAAATACGTGCCCCCTCCCGTCGCCGAACGGATTCGTTCGGACAGGCTCTTCGGATATACCGCCTGAAACTACTTCCCCGCCGCCGCCACCACTATTTCCAGCAATCGCCTTATGCCCCCGCCGACATATTTTCCGTCAAGCTCAGGAGGTCCGCCGCGTTGGCGCGGAGGGAAGGGTTCTAATAGTCTTCGGCGGGGCCAACGACGCCGCCCGAATGGCCTGGACATCCGGATTCGCGCCATTGCCCGGAGGCGGCCTGTTAGTCAGTAACTACATGGGCGGACGGATCGTGGAGTTCGATGCCGCGGGTAAGATTGTGCATCAAATGAAGAATTTGAGCTGGGCGATGACGAGCGTCGGCGTACTTAGTCCCCCATAGGCGCCAGCGCGGGTTGTCCCGCGCCAGGGCGCACTTGGTGTGTCTTTGTAATCCGGGATTGGACTTTCGACAGATACAGGTAGACGACAGGCGTTAGATACAGAGTAATAAATTGAGAAAACAACAGGCCGCCAACGACGCATAAGCCCAACGGCCGCCGGGCCTCGCCGCCTGCGCCTTGTCCCAGCGCGATTGGCAGCGCGCCGAGCAGCGCGCACATGGTCGTCATCATGATGGGCCGGAAGCGGATAAGACAGCCCTGGTAGATGGCGTCGTAGGGGGTTCGGCCCTCGGTGCGTTCGGCTTCCAGCGCGAAATCGATTTGCATGATCGCGTTTTTCTTGACGATGCCGATGAGCAGAATCAAGCCGACAAAGGAGTAAATATTCAGATCGAGTTTGAATAAGTACAGAGTAAGTAAGGCTCCGAAACCGGCCGATGGCAGGCCGGACAAAATCGTCAACGGATGGATGAAACTCTCATAGAGAATCCCTAACACGAGATAGACGACAAATATGGCGACGAAAAGCAACAGCATCAGGTTCTTGGATGACTGCTGGAACGCCTGCGCGGTGCCCTGGAAGGCGCGGCTGACGCTGACGGGCAGCGTGCGTTCCGCCGCCGCCTCAATCTCCGTAACCGCGTCTCCCAGGGAGACACCGGCGGCTAGGTTGAAGGCCAGCGTTACGGCTGTCAGTTGGCCGTAATGATTGATGGCCTGCGGGCCGGCGCGCGGCTCCATTTTCGCGACGGCGTCAATGGGAACCAGCTTTCCATCGGTTGAGCGCACATAGAGGTTGGAGACCTGCGCCGGATCGGACTGGAAGCCGCGCTCGACTTCGAGCAGCACGCGGTACTGGTTGTCGGGCGCGTAGATTGTCGAGATCCAGCGGGGTCCATAGGCGGAGAAGAGCGCGTTCTCAATCTGGTCCGGCGTGACGCGGAGCGTTGCGGCTTTGTCCCGGTCAATGACTACGTGTAACTCCGGATTTTTAATTTGCAAGTCGGTGGTGACGTCGATAAGTCCGGGTATCTTCGCCATTTCGCGCTCCATCTCCGGCGCAAATTTGTAAAGGGCGTTTGTGTCCGCGCTCAACAGCGTGTACTGGTAGAGGCTTTTGGTCAGCGTGCCGCCGATTCGAATGGAGGGCGGAATCTGCAAGAACGCCCGCATATCGGGAAGGCTGTTGAGTTTCGGGCGCAGCCGCTCGATCACTTTCTCAACACTTTCCTTCCGCTCCTTGAGCGGTTTCAGATGGAAGAACAGCCGCCCGAAATTGGCGCCATTGGACGTGGATCCTCCCGACGTGGAACCGATGCCGCTGAAGAATCCGGCCACGGCGGGGTCGTTGCGGGCGATATCGGCCAATTTCTGGACGTTCTCCATCATCGCGGTGTGCGACGTACCCTGGGGCGCTTCGACAATGGTGAAGATACTTCCCATGTCTTCATTCGGAAGGAATCCTTTGGGGACAAGCTGGAAGAGCCAAACGGTGCCGCCGAGAATAAGGAACGACAACATGAGCATGGAAAAACGATGGCGGAGCGTATAGGTCAGGCTGCGGTCATAGAGACTTAGCATGCCGTCGAAAATGCGTTCGGTGAAGTTATACAGGCGTCCGTGGGATCCGTGATTCGTCTTCAGGAATCGAGCCGCGAGCATGGGCGTCAAAGTGACCGAGACAAAGCCGGAAATGAGAATGGCGACGACGATGGTGACGGAAAACTCGCGGAAAAGCCGGCCCAGAATGCCCCCCATGAAGAGCAGCGGGATGAAGACGGCGGCGAGTGAGATGGTCATGGAGACGATGGTGAAGCTGACCTCGCGGGCGCCTTCAAACGCCGCCCGCATAGGCGGGACGCCGTTCTCCATGTGGCGGACGATGTTTTCGAGGACGACGATGGCGTCGTCGACGACGAAGCCAAGGGCCAGAATCAGCGCCATCATCGACAGATTGTCCAGGCTGTAGTCGCAAAGGTACATCACCGAGAAAGTGCCGAGGACGGCGATGGGCAGCGCGAGGCTGGGAATGACGGTGGCCGAGACGTTGCGCAGGAAGAGAAAGATCACCATGATGACCAGGCCGAGCGTAAGTAACATGGTGAACTTGACATCCTCGAATGACTCGCGGATGGTGGCGGAGCGATCCGTCATGATGTTGAGCTTCACCGTGGGCGGCAATAACGCTCTGAAGGCCGGGAACAGGGCTTTGACGCCATCGGCGACTTCGATGGCATTAGTGCCGGGCTGACGCAACACCATCATAATCAGGGCGCGTTGGGATCCCTCGGCGTTGTTATACCAGGATGCCGCTTTGTCGTCCTCGACGCTATCGATGACGGTGGCGATTTCATCGAGGCGAACGGGCGAACCGCCGGTGTAGGCGACGATCATGGGCTTATAGGCGGCGGCGTCGACTAACTGGCCGGTGGCATGGATAGTCACCATCTGATCCTTGCCGTAAAGGGTGCCGGTGGGAATGTTGACGTTATGGCGGCGGATGGCGGTTTCCACTTCGTCGATGCCGATGCCGCGGGATGCGAGTGCATCGGGGTTGACTTGAATGCGGACGGCGTATTTTTGAGCGCCCATGATCTGGACCTGGGCGACGCCGGGGACCATGGACATGCGCTGGGCCATCATCGTGTCGGCGTACTCATGCAGCTTATAGAGAGGCATGGATTGCGACGTGATGGTCATATAAAGCACGGGCTGATCGGCTGGATTCACCTTGCGGAAGGTGGGCGGATTGGTCATGCCGGGCGGGAGCAGGGGCGAGGCCTGGGTAATGGCGGCTTGAACGTCCTGGGCCGCGGCGTCGAGGCTGCGGCTGAGGGCGAACTGGAGCGTGACGGCCGTGGTGCCGAGCGTGCTGGTGGAGTTCATCGAGTCGAGCCCCTCGATGGTGGAGAACTGGCGCTCAAGCGGCGTGGCGATCGCCGATGCCATGGTCTGCGGGTTGGCACCGGGGAGGCTGGCGCTGATAACGAGCGTGGGCAGATCGACGTTGGGCAGATCGCTGACGGGCAGGTAATTGTAAGCCACCGCGCCGAAAATGGTGATGGCCAGCATGATCAGCGATGTGGCCACGGAGCGTTGGATGAAGAGGGCTGTGAATCCGCCCTGGCTGCCGGTCGGAGTGCTCATGAGGCGGCCTTGACTTTCATGCCGGGCGCGAGGCGAAGTTGACCTTCGACGACGACGCGCTCGCCTCCGCGCAATCCCTTGTCAATGGCGATGTCGCGTTCGAGTCTGGTGCCGACAGTGACGGGGCGCATTTCGACGGTTTCGGCCGCGGTGAGCACATAGACATAGTTGCCGGCCTGGCTGTTTTGGAGCGCGGCGGCGGGGATGACAACGGCGTTGGCCTGCTCCTCCAGGAGAACGCGAACGTGGACGAACTGGCCGGGCCAGAGGCGGGTTTCGGCGTTGGGAAAGGTTGCCTTCAGGCGGATGGTCCCGGTGGCGGCGTCGACGGCATTGTCGAGGAAGGTGATGGTTCCGCGGGAGTCGGGCAGCGAGTCACCGGGGATGGCCGCCGAGACGGGCAGGCCGCCTTTGGCGATGCGCTGACGGAGCGTAATGAGACGGGCTTCGGGGACGGTGAAAGTGACGTAGGCGGGCTGGACCTGATGGATGGTGACGAGGTCGGAATCGTTGGCTTTCACGAGATTGCCGGGCTTGATTCGCATGTCGCCGGTGCGACCGCCGATGAGGGCTTTGATACTGCAGTAGCTGAGGGCGAGTTTGGCGTTATCGAGCGCGGCGGCGTCGGCGCGGATGGTGGCCTTGATGCTGTCGATGGCGGCGGAAACCGCGCGGACGTTGGTGCGGCGGGCGCGGGCTTCGACGGCGGCCTGGTCGGCCTGCTCACGGGAGACGATGCCTTCGGCGGCGAGCTTTTCGTAGCGGCCGGCCTGCATTCCGTAGAAGGCTTCCTGGGCTTGGGCGCTGGCGAGTTGGGCCTCCGATTGGGCTTGCAGGGCCTGGTCGCGAGCGAGGTTGGCCTCCCACTGTTTGACGGCTTCCTGATAGGTCCGCGAGTCAATTTCAAAGAGTAAGTCGCCCTTTTTGACGGTGTCGCCTTCGTTGAAGTACGCCTTAATGATTGTGCCGCCGATCACGGCTCTCACTTGGACCGAGGCAATGGCTTCCACCTTGCCGATGGTTTTGATTTCCACGGGCATGGTGCGGAGCGTGGCAGTGGCGAGTTTTACGGAGACGGCGGGCGCGGCCGGATTGCCGGCGGCGATAGCGGTGGATTCGGTTTTGGCGCAACCAGCGGCTAACGCCAGCAAGGCGGCTGTCAGGATGTATTTAGCGATATTCATTTGGTACCGATGCCTTTCCAGACAAAGTCAAATACGGTCCGAACGGGGGCATCGGGCGCTTCCCCTTCGCCATGAAGAATGTGTTGCGCGAGTGCGGCGCGGATGAGGTCGTAGATCAGGCGGGCTGTTTTGGGGACGTCGAAGGGGCGGAGTTGGCCACTGCGGACGCCGTCGGCAAGGACGGCTTCAAGGAGGGCGGCTTGCTGTTCGTAGAGGTCCTGGAATTCGGGTTGGACGTTGGCGGTGCCTGTTACCAGATGGGTGAATTCCGTGTAATAGATGCGGAAGAACTCGCGATTGCGAGAGAAATATTGGAAGCGGCCGGCGATGAAGGCGTGGAGCTTGGCTTCGCATGTCGCGGCGGCGTACATCTCTTCGGCGACTTCGGCGTGGAGCGCGAGGACGCCTTCGCGCAGGGCGGCGAGGAAGAGATCGCGTTTGGAATCGAAATAGAGGTAGACGGTGCCTTTGGCGACACCGGCGGTGAGGGCGATGGCGTCGATGGTTGCGCCTTCAAAGCCTCTGGAAGCGAAAACGGTGCGGGCGGCATCGAGGATTTCGGTGGTGCGGAATTCGAGGAGGACGTCTTTTTTGGTTTTGCCGAGGACAGCCATTGACCCAAGGATACAATTCGCTGACTGGCTGGTCAATCGGGTTGAGGCCAAGTGTTTAACAGTTTTGGGGATTCCGGCTGAAACCACTCTCTGACGGCGAGTGGCTCGGAAACGGTCGCCTGATTCCGCAAGGGATACTGAGCACCGAGCGTAAGCGAGCCGGTGCGCTAGGAGTGTGTCGGGGATAGAAGCGCCTTCATCCGCTAGGGCATGCCATCCCCAGAGTGTGCGAAA
>CAMDKT010000063.1 GCA_945900935.1 Candidatus Sulfopaludibacter sp. SbA3
AATCCATCCAAAAACACGAGATACCGATTGGTCAACTCACCATTCATGCTGACCGGGGGAAAGTTATGCGCTCCAAACCCGTTGCGTTTCTGCTGGACGACCTTGGCGTTTCCAAGACGCACAGCCGACCCTACGTTTCCAACGACAACCCGTACTCGGAAAGCCAGTTTCGCACTTTGAAGTACCGGCCCGGCTTCCCTGATCGATTCGGCTGTATTCAGGACTGCCGCGCCTTTTGCCAGGAATTCTTCGCCTGGTACAACGACCGACATTGCCATTCCAGGATCGCGTTACTGACGCCCTCCATGGTCCACTTCGGCCAAGCACCCGCCGTGCTCGCCCAGCGCCAACTCATCATGGATGCCGCCTATCTGGCTCATCCGGAACGGTTTGTCCGCAAAGCTCCTGTCGTCAACCCGCTCCCGGAAAAAGTCTGGATCAACAAGCCCGACTCATCGACCACTACAGAAAGGAAAACTCACTAAATTATTTCGCCGAGTGTCTCAAAGTTCTTGACACGCACCGGACGGCAACGTGTATTCACGGCGGCGGGCGGGCTCCCGCTCAAATGGGGGGCGGTGCGCGTTATCATGAATACCATGATTGAAGTCGCCGAAAGCTCGGCGGTTCCGGACGAACTGATTCGGCGAATCGCAGAGCGGTTCTCCCCGGATAAGATCATCCTTTTCGGCTCTTTTGCCCGGGGCGACATGGGTCCAGATAGCGATGTCGACCTGCTGGTGTTGTTTGCCGAGGTCGCCGACCCGCACAGGCGAGCGGCGGAACTCTACGCATCGCTCGCGGACTTTCCCCGCCCTATGGACATAGTTGTTTCGACAAGTTCACGTTTCGAACGTTTCCGCAATGTGGTGAACACCGTTTACTGGCCGGCTTCGCGAGAAGGCAAGGTTCTTTATGAACGTGCCGCCTGAGGTTGTTGAAGTACTTCGGCAGTGGGTTCGTAAAGCGGAGCACGACCTCGAAGCGGCAATACAGGCGCCCCGAACCCACGACCTGATAGCACTCGCGGCTCTCCTTCCCCTGGAACAGACGTTTCCAGTGCCGGTCGAAGACCTGGCCGAACTGAATCCGTATTCAGTCGATGTTCGCTACGCCGATGATTGGCGCGAACCACGATTGGTTGACGCCAACCGGGCTCTCGAGCTGGCATCGCAGGTTAAGGCCGCGGTCCGTAAAGCACTGCCGCCTTTCGTGCTCGCGTAGGAGCAAGTTCAAAACCCGGCCCATACTTGTTCCTGACGGGCCTCTTCGCACCTGACCGAACCATGCCGCGTTTACTTGGTCTTGATCCGCACGAGATCCGGCCGCTGCCGGCGTTGATCATCGACAGGCCTTAATAATCCCGACCAACGCCCGAAGTACGCCAGCCGTTCCACCCATGGCAGCAGTTTGCGCACGGTGCTTCCGTGGAACAGCAAGCTGCCCGCGACCAGGAGCGGATGCGGGATGGCCGTGCGGCATTTGGAGCAGACGTCGATTTCGCCCGCGCGGCCGCGGACATGGGCTTCGCGCATGCGGACCATTTCCAGCGAGTTGAAGATATCGGGCAGGGCGGTCTTGTTGATGTTGCCGGCGGGCGCGCCGCCCAGGTTATAGCTCTGGCAGCAGGGATAGATATCGCCGTTGTGCTTAACGTACATGGCGCCGCGCCACAGGTAGTGACAAGGGTGCTTCCAGTCCTGCGGGGCGTGCGCCGCATCGGGCCGCATCAGATCCGTTTCGTCGGCCTTCACGCGCACATCGTCAACACCGGGAACGGCCCTCCAAAAACGCGTGAACTCCGCGACTTCGTCCCAGTTTTTTTCCATCCGCACCATCTGCACAACCACTTGCATTTTGGAGCGGCGCTCGAATTTACGGCGGGCGAAGTGAACGAAATTGTCGCGGACTTTTTCAAACTTCGCGCCTTTGCGATAGAACTCGAAGCTCTCCTTTGTGGATCCATCGAAGCTCAGCGTGATGTGTTCAAGCCGGGTGTCGAGCAACCGTTCGGTGGCGGCGGCGTCCAGCAACGTGCCATTGGTGGAGAGCAGCGTGTAAACTTTGTGCTGATCGCAAAATTCGATGCGCTCGAAGATTTTTGGATCGAGAAGCGGTTCTCCGAGCCCGATTAGCATCATGTGTTCGGCGGAGCGGCCGGCGGCGCGGACCAGACGCTCATAGGTCTCCGCCGACATGTCTTCCTTGGGCTGTTTATGCGTTTCACGCGGACACATCGGACAGTAGAGGTTGCATTTAGCGGTGGTTTCCACTATAAATTCAACTGGAAGCGCTCTCACCCGAGTGCGGCGTCCCAGGTAGGCGGCCAGAAGTTTGGCACGATTCCAAAGGCGCATCTATAGGATATTGTAGCCTTCCGTCATCCGTTGTCATCTACAAGAGGTGGATGTGGATCTTCGATTGCGCCCGCTAAATGATTTACCGGTCAGGCAGTTCGCGAAATATGTCCTCTATTGGACGCAGATGAATCGGCGCGCCGATAGTAATCAGGCGTTGGCGTACGCGGCTGATCAGGCGAACGCGTTGCGTCTGCCATTGCTGGTTTATGAGGGGCTGACGTGTACGTACGTGGAGGCCAACGACCGGATGCACACGTTCATTCTGCAAGGCGTGCCCGAACAACAGAAACGTTTGGAGGCGCTGGGCGCGGGGTACTGTTTTTACTTGCGCAAACGGCGGCAGGACAACAACAACGTGCTGTATCAACTGGCGGCGGACGCGGCGCTGGTGGTTACGGACGACTATCCCGTGTTCATTACCGCCGTTCACAATGCCCGCGTTCCGGCGCGCATCGGCGTCGCTTTTCACGCCGTGGACGCCAGTTGCATCGTGCCGATGAGTGCATTCACGAAGCGGGAATGGGCGGCGCGTACGATTCGGCCAAAACTGCAACGCGTACTGCGGGAGCATTTACGGCCGGTGGCGCCGATTGAGTTGCGGCACCGGTGGCGGCTGGCGCGCCCGGGATGGCACACGGCGGTCACAGACTGCAATATTTCGGCACTGGCCGCGGCGTGCGAGATTGACCACGCGGTAAAGCCATCCTTGAGCTTTACCGGAGGCCGCCCGGCGGCGGAAAAGCATCTGCATGCGTTTCTTTTAGACCGGCTGCGACGTTATGCGCGGGAAAAGAATTCGCCCGGCAGCCATGCGACGTCGGACTTGAGCCCGTATCTGCATTTTGGCCAGATATCGGCATTGGAAGTGGCGTTGGCGGCGGAACGGCATGCCGAACAGCACCAGTTGATTGCGACGGAGTTTTTGGAAGAATTGATTGTGCGGCGCGAATTGGCGTTTAATTTTACCCGGTTCTGCGCCAAGTTCGACTCGTTGGAAGCTTTGCCGGATTGGGCACAACTTACCATTCGGAAACATGCCAACGACAGGCGGGAACACCTGTACGCACCCGAACAATTTGAGTGGGCGCGAACGCATGACCCGCTGTGGAACGCCTGCCAGAAGGAGATGCTGCTGCGCGGGAAAATTCACGGCTACTACCGTATGTATTGGGGAAAGAAGATCATGGAGTGGTCGCCATCGATGGAGCAAGCCCACCAAACCATGCTGCATATCCATGACCGCTACGCGCTGGACGGACGCGACCCGAATACGTATACGAACATTCTTTGGTGTTTTGGACTCCACGACAGGCCGTGGGGCGAACGGCCGGTTTTCGGTACCATTCGCTACATGGGTTATGACGGCATGAAGCGCAAGACGGATGTCGCGGCGTATATCCGCGAAATCGAACAGATGGAACGGACTGGCGCTGACCCTTTCCGTCTGAGTTAAGGATACTCATGCAAATCGCGATATCGGGGGCGGGCGGGTTCGTCGGCCGCCGGCTGGTAGAAGCGCTGGAAACGGGCAAGCATTCGGTGACGAGGCTGGGGCGCGACGCGGCGAAGGATCTGCCGCCGCACACGCACTTGGACGCGGTTGTTCATTTGGCGGGGGAGCCGGTATCGCAGCGTTGGACCGTGGCGGCGAAACAGCGGATCCGGGATTCGAGAGTCATTGGCACGCGAAACCTGGTGAGGGGGATGGCGGAATTGAAAACGCCGCCGCGCGTGCTGGTGTGCGCGTCGGCAACTGGATTTTATGGGGATCGGGGAGAGCAGATGCTGGATGAATCCGCCGGGGCAGGGGATGGATTCCTGTCCGATGTCTGCCGTGGATGGGAGGAGGAGGCCGACAAAGCGACGGCGTTCGGCGTCCGCGTGGTGAAGATTCGCTTTGGGCTGGTGTTGGGACGGGATGGCGGCGCGCTGGGGAAGATGCTGCTTCCGTTCCGGTTGGGGTTGGGCGCGCGGCTGGGCGACGGGTCTCAATGGATGAGTTGGATTCATTTGGACGACCTGACGGCGATGATCCAATTCGCGGTGGAGCAGGATGCGGCGCGGGGGGCTTGGAATGGAGTGGCGCCGAATCCGGTTACCAATGTCGAATTTACGCGGCAGTTGGCTGCGGCGGTACACCGGCCGGCGTGGTTTGTGGCGCCCCAGTTTCTGATGAAACTGGGAGCGGGGGAGATGGCGCAGATGCTATTTGACTCCCAGCGCTGCGTCCCGGCGGCGCCGTTGGCGGCGGGATTTGCGTTTCGTTATCCGGAATTGGGCGCGGCGCTGCGAGCTGTGGTAAGCTAAGGGAGCTATGGGTATTCCGAATGTTAAGCGTTTTCGGGTGACGAGCCCGGATGGTAATGATACCGCCACGATGATGGCCGTAGTGCCTAAGGGCACCGATCTGAACAGTTATCTGAAAGAAGCGTCGACGCGCTTCGACTGGAAGTCCTGGAACGAGCAAAAAGCGTCCATGAGTAAGGTCCGCGTCGGTCAGCAGAAACAGAAAAAGGCGAAGTAATTTTTCCTTACGGAACGAAGAGGGCGCCGGTTTGTACCGGCGCTTTTCTAGCTCTAAAGATCCATCTGTGTGCCGATTTCGACAACATGCCGATGCGGCAGGCCGAAGAAGCGGTCGGCGGCAACGGCGTTCTTCTGCAGGAACGAAAAGACCGACTCCGAGACGGCGCCCATGTGGCCCTTGCGCGAGGCCACGAAGTTTTCGCGGCCGAGATAATAAGTAACGTCGCGGTCGGCAAAGGGAATGTTGGCTTCGCGGACAGCCTTCTCCAGAATGGGAAGCACCATCGGCTCCTCCATGAAGCCGAAGCGCACGATGATGCGATGGAAGCCGTCGTCCAGAGGCGTGACGGTGTAGCGATTTTCGGCGTCGACGACGGGGTCGCCGGCGATCTGAATTGTCAATAGCACCACGGTTTCCTGCAGCGCCCGGCTGCGCTCGACATGGTGAACCAGCACGGGCGGGAGGATGTCAGCGCTGGAAGCCATGAAGACGGCAGTGCCGGGGACACGGGCGGCGAGGCGCGCGTCGACGCGATCCTTCGCGGCTTCCTTTGTCGGAAAGCGGAGGCGGTACTTGTAGGCGATGAGCGTGCGGCCGCGGTTCCAAATCACCATGACGAGCAGCACGGCGATACCGATCAGAATGGGCACCCAGCCGCCATCGAAGAACTTGCCGAGATTGGCGTAGAGGAACGGGAGATCGAAGGCGAGGAAAAGGACGAGGAGCCCGAACGCGCGGCTGAATGCCCATTTCCACGTCTTCCGGACAACCAGGAAATACATCACCGATGTGATCGCCATGGTCCCGGTAACGGCGATTCCGTAAGCCGCCGCGAGTCGCGAAGAGGCGCCGAACGCAATGACGAGCGCCAGGCAGCCGATGGCGATGAAATAGTTGACTTGCGGAATATAGATCTGGCCTTCCATCTGGTGCGCCGTGTGCTGCACTTGCACGCGCGGGAAGAAGCCGAGTTGCATGGCCGAGCGGGTGAGCGAAAAAGCGCCGGAGATCAGCGCTTGTGAGGCGATGACGGCGGCCATGCTTGAAAGCACGACCAGGGCGTAAGTCGCCCAGCCGGGGGGGACCATGGAAAAGAAGGGGTTGTTCATCGTGCTTGGATCGCGCAGCGCGTGCGCGCCTTGGCCGAAGTAGGCCAAAAGCAATGTTGGCATGACGAAGCAGAGCCAGACTGCGCGAATCGGTTTGATGCCGAAGTGTCCCATGTCGGCGTAGAGCGCCTCACCGCCGGTGACGGCCAATACGACGGAGGCGAGGATATGCATGCCCGAGAAGCCGTGGTGGGAGAAGTAACGAATCGCGTGGTGCGGCAGGACGGCGCCAAGGATTTCCGGATTGTGCGAAACGTGATAAGCGCCGAGAACGCCGAGCGTTGTGAACCACACGATCATCACGGGTCCGAAAAGCTTGCCCACCGTGCCGGTGCCGCGGCTTTGAATGGCGAACAGACCGATAAGGATTACGCAACTGATGGGGACGACGGCGACGCCGAATCGGGGGTCGGCGACGGCCAGACCCTCAACGGCGCCGAGGACTGAAATGGCTGGAGTGATAATGCCGTCCCCATAAAGGAGCGCCGCGCCCATAACGGCGAACAATGCCACAGCCGAGATGCGGCCGGGTTTGGCTGTGCGCAACTGCTCCGGAACGAGCGCGAGAAGGGCGAAGATGCCGCCTTCCCCTTTGTTATCCGCCTTCATGATGAAGGTCAGATACTTGACGGTTACGACGAGCGTGAGCGCCCAGAAAATGAGCGACAGAACGCCATAGAGATCGGCCTCAGTGGCCTTCGAATGTCCAGCGGCGTGGAGGCATTCCTTCAGCGTATAGAGGGGACTGGTACCGATGTCTCCGAAGACGACACCGAGCGCGCCGAGCGCCAGTCCTTTGAAGCTTGCCTTATGGGCGTGGGTTTCCGACACAAACTTCAAGTATAGCGGTAAGCTGTTTCGGTGAGAGAAAAACGGCGATTTTCCTATTTGCTCCCGGCCGTGGCGATGATGCTGGGATGGGGGCTTCGCGGCTTCATCGGCGGCGGGCCGTTTGGCGCGATGATCCCCGGCGCGATGGTGGCCTTGACTCTATGCTGGCTATATCCGCGCCGCGACGTAGCAATGTTGGCGGCATTTGCCGCAGTGGGCGTGGGCTTCGGCGGCGAGATGACGTATGGGCAAACGGTTGGATTTATCGTGAAGGCCGATACGTTCTGGTGGGGACTGTTGGGACTGGCGTTGAAGGGGGCGATTTGGGGCGCATTGGCGGGGGCCGTGATTGGCATGGGATTCACGCCGAGGCCCATGCTGGTGCTGGGCGGCGGCGTGGTGATGTCGCTCGCGACATGGGCCGGATGGAAATCCATCAACGAACCGAAACTGATCTACTTTTCGAACCTATTGGACAAGCCCCGGCCGGAGATCTGGGCCGGATTCCTGTTGGCTGCGATCGCGCTCGTGGCGTACCTGGCCTGGCAAGGGAAATCGCAGCCGGCCTTGCGATTCGCGGTCGCCGGGTTCATCGGCGGGGGAATCGGATTTGGCGGTGGCGGCGCGATACAGGGCTTAGGCCGGATTTTCACGCCGGAGTTGAATCTGCATTGGTGGAAGTACATGGAATTCTTCTTCGGCTTCTGTTTCGGGTGGGCGTTGGCGTGGGCCTGGGCACATTCGGAACCTGCGGACGAGGAGACTGTCTCTGCGGATTCCCCATTGGCCTGGATGGAGTTGGGTGGGGCCGCGGTGTTGACGGCGGCGCTGTTCTGGCTGTCGTGGAATACGCCGGTGCGATTCGGGTATTTACTCGCAGGGGCGGCGGTGCTGTATGTGTTGTCGAAGTATCGCTGGGCCGCAAAACATGTTGCCTATACGGTGACGTTCACGGGCGTGGCGCTGGACCTGGCGAGGTATTGGAGCCGGGAGTATCAACGCGGATCGGCCGAGCCCGCGTACGCGCTGGCCGTGTTGGCGTCCGTCGTATTCGCCTGGTATGTCATTCGCTGGAACGGGGACACACGGCGAGTTCTTGAGTTGTTGATGTGGGCGTGCGTGGTAGACGCCGTAGCGAAGTTCGCCATCAATCCGAAGGGGATCATCAGCGTTGTGGATCATGTCTGCGTCGGGTTCGTGCTGATGGCCGCGGCGGTGAGTTGGATGCTACGGAATAGTTCATCAGCTCCCTCCAGAACGGACGAAGCATAACGTGATCGAAGAGTATCTCAAAACCACCTACCGGCCGGACCGCGAGTATATCGACGGAGAGGTGAGGGAACGGAATTTGGGTGAAGAACCGCACAGCTTGCTGCAGAGCCGCCTCGTCCTATATTTTTCAGCGCTGGAATCACAGGTCCAACTCATTCCCTACGTCGATTGCCGCGTTCAGGTCTCGGCAACCCGATTCCGCGTACCGGACATTAGCGTCGTGCGAGGGAAACGGCCGCAAACGAAAGTTCTGCTGACGCCGCCGCTGATCGTCGTCGAGATCCAGTCTCCAGAGGATAGCTGGTACGATATGGCCGACCGGATTGCGGATTACGTCCGTTTCGAAATTCCAAACATTTGGGTGATCGATCCTGTCCGCCGGCTTGCTTCCTGGATCGAACAGGGGAGCAAAGTGGAGGCTCCGGATTTGGTGTTGGAGACGACGGACAAAACGATCCGCTTACCGATGCGCAAGGTTTTCGAGGCCATTGACAGGTTGGACTAACGCTGCAGACGTCAATCAACCGGCACCCATAAATGTGTCGTTGCCGCCGAGCCGTTCTTCACTATAACGACGTAATTGCCGGGTTTTGCGTAAGTGTGTGTGATGACGGCGTAGCCGTTCTTGGCGAGTTTGACGGCGTTTCCATCGGACTGTGTGGAACGTCGCGCCGAGCCGTCGCCGAAATCCCAGGTTTCCTCGCCGCTCGTCAAGCCAAAGGTCCGGACTTTGAACGTAATGGTCTGGCCGGCCTTTACGTCGAGCGACGGGAAATACGATGCGTTGATGGTGATGGGGTCCTCGTCCCCGTAGACGTTCACGGTCGCGAAGTCATAACCGATTTTTCCGCGAGCGTCCTTCACTTCCAAAACCTCGCTATACGTTCCCACCTTCGCGTAGCGCATCGCCACGCGCGGAGTGGTGACAACGCGGCCATCGGAGAGCCGCCACTGGTAAGTCGGCTTCCCATCCCTCACCCACGAACGCGAGCCGTCGAGCATCACCTCTTCGCTCGTTTTAGCATAGCGATGCGGACGCGCCATCGCGATGACATCCGGCTTGAAGTCTCGCAGATAGGCCTCCCACAGGAACGCGAACCCCTCCTCGGTTCCCCATTCGCCGGACGGCTGCCGGCTCTTGATTTCAAAATGCAAATGCGACCATCCGCCGCTGCCGCCTTCCTTTCCCAACACACCTAAGGGGTCGCCTCGCTTCACGTCCGCGCCCAGTTCGATGGCCGAATGGAAGGAGAATAGATGGCTGTAGCGGTAATACCAGCCGCGGGAATCGCGGAGATAAATCACGTCGTAACGCGGCGCAACGGGCGTGCCCGTCTTGTGTTCGGGCAGCACTTCTTTGCCGAGCGAAACGACGACGCCGTCAGTCGCGGCGACAACCTGCGCCATGGCTTCCGCGCCCCCCAGATCGAGCCCGCTGTGATAGTAGACCTTCTTCCGGGAGCGCTGTTCGCCGCGATCAACGTACGTCGGTTCATTGGCCATCTGCGTGTGCGTCAGGAACCAGCGCTGCTTCAGCGGGTAGCCCATTTCGCCGGGCGTCATCCATGGCGAACCGGCAGGCCACAAGCGAAGCCGGGCCGAGGCGCGCAGTCCCCAATGGTCCTCCGTGCTGTTGTTTTTGTAGGCCGAGGTAACAGGGCAATCCACTTGGACGCGGCCGGCGGCGCGGGGCAGTTCGTAGTTGGCGCAGCGAAGTTCGATCTTGACGCCGTCGACGATTGCGCTTACGCGCGCTTCGCGAACAGCGGACTGCAAGGCGTCGCGCGTCTCGTCAACGGCCACCACTCGCACCGGCACGGAAAGGCCATTGGGCAGTTGAATCGTCCGCTGTTCGCCCAGTTGCAAATCGGCGACGGTAAACGGGAGAACGGCGGCGAGAAGGAGAATTAGGGGCACGCCCGGATTTTATCAGTGAGTTCTGATGAAATAGAAGCGTGCTCCCGCGAAAGTCTCTTGCGCTTCTAATTGCCGGTGTACCGGCGCTGATCGCCGCCGACGCGAAGGGGGTCGATTTCAACCGCGATATTCGCCCAATTCTCTCCGACAACTGCTTCGCCTGTCACGGCCCCGACGAGGGCAAACGCATGGCTGGCATTCGTTTGGATACCAAGGAAGGCGCGCTGGCCGCGTTGACTCCTGGCAGGCCCGAGACCAGCCGCCTCTATTTACGCGTGGCCCACGCCGATCCAAAGCAACGCATGCCGCCGCTATCCACCGGGCGAACACTCAACACGCAGCAAGTGGAATTGATCCAGAAGTGGATCGCGGGCGGCGCGGAATGGAAGCTGCACTGGTCCTACGAAAAGCCGGAGCGCCGGGAATTGCCGGCGGTGAAAAACAAGAAATGGGCGCGGAACGCGATCGACAACTTCGTGCTCGCCACGCTGGAAAAGGAAAATCTTCCGCCCAGCGCGGAAGCGGATCGCGTCACACTGTTGCGCCGTTTGAGTTTTGATTTAACCGGCTTGCCGCCAACTCCCGCGGAGGTTGATCTCTTCACCAAAGACAAATCGGCGAATGCGTATGAGAAGCAAGTCGAGCGCCTGCTCGCCTCCCCGCATTACGGCGAACGCATGGCCATGCCGTGGCTCGATGTCGCCCGCTACGCCGACACCCACGGATTCCATATCGACTCGCATCGCGACATGTGGCCCTGGCGCGACTGGGTGATCCGCGCCTTCAACAGCAACATGCCGTTCGACCGCTTCACCGTGGAACAACTCGCCGGGGACTTGCTGCCCAACGCCACCATCGATCAGAAAATTGCCAGCGGCTTCAACCGCAATCACATGATCAATTACGAGGGCGGCGCGATACCGGATGAGTATTTAGTCGAGTACGTCGCCGACCGCTCCGAGACAACGTCCACTGTCTGGATGGCGATGACGATGACCTGCGCGCGCTGCCACGATCACAAGTACGATCCGATCAAGCAGAAGGATTATTACCGCATGTTCGCGTTCTTCAATAGCGTGAAGGAGAAGGGGCTGGATGGGCGCGACGGCAATGCCGATCCGCTTCTGCGGCTGCCCAGCGGTGAGCAACAGCAGCGCTTGGACGAGCTGACGGCGCGCATCAAAACGCGGGATGCGGAGTTGACGGATGAGAAAGTCAAGCCCGCGCTGGAGCAGTGGGAAAAGCAGCGATTGGCGTTGTTGAACTATGCCGCGCCGGCCGGATTGCGCGAGGGACTTCTTGCCCATTACGAGATGGACGGCACCGTGAACGACCACTCCGGCGCCTACCGCCACGGGCTCGTTCTGCGCGGTGAACCGGCGATGGTATTGACGAGTGTTGGAAAGGCGACGCTGTTCCCCACAACTTCCCGCGTTGCCCTGGGGAAGATGGAATTTGGTGATGAGTATTCCATCGCCGCGTGGCTCGTCCAAGGGCACCATGAACCGCAGACCGTTCTGCAACAGGCGGGCCGGTTAAGCGTTTGGTGGGACGCGTCGGAACCGTTGCCCCATTTGCGCCAAGGAGCGCATCTGCATGTGGAGACGCCCGGCGCGCATGTACGCACCCGCGACCGGTTAGTCCAGGCAGAACAGTATCACGTCGCCATTCTTCATTCGCAAGCGGGCGGCGTCACCATTCGGATCAACGGCCAGCCGGTGCCGGTCGTTCGAGAGGCCGAAAGCAGCGTCAAACGCGGCGAGCCCGGTGTGCTCGCGATTGGCGAGGAGAAAGACACTGACCAGCGCAACGGCTTCCGCGGGCGCATCGCCGACCTTCGTATTTACTCACGCGTGCTCGCCGAAAACGAACTGCGCTATCTCGCCGTGGATCACCGCTTGGCGCACATGCTCACCGTGCCCGTGAAACTGCGACCAAAGGAGTTGACGCAGCGATTGCGCGAGCACTATTTAGCCCATGTCGCGCCGGCGGAGACGAAAGCCGCTTGGGCGGATTTGAAGCAGTTGCGTGAGCAGAAAGCGCAACTCGATGACGCTATTCCCAACACCATGGTGATGAGCGAAATGGAGAAGCCGCGCGAAACCTTTGTGCTGACGCGCGGCGATTATCGCAATCACGGCGAAACCGTCACGCCCAACGTGCCAGCGGTGCTTCCGCCCCTGGCGGCCAACGCCAAGCCGGACCGGTTGGCGCTGGCGAACTGGCTTGTCGATCCGCAACATCCGCTCACCGCCCGCGTCGCGGTCAATCGCTACTGGCAGAACTATTTTGGCATCGGCCTTGTGAAATCCAGTGAAAACTTCGGCACGCAGGGCGATGCCCCCAGCCATCCCGAACTCCTCGATTGGCTCGCTACGGAATTCCAACGCACCGGTTGGGACGTGAAGGCCATGCAACGTTTTATCGTCACCTCGGCCACCTATCGCCAATCGTCGAAGACCACCGCGGCGCTGACGGAACGCGATCCGGAGAATCGTCTGCTGGCCCGCATGTCGCGCTTCCGGTTGTCAGCGGAACTGGTGCGTGATAACGCGCTGGCGATCAGCGGCTTGCTGAACAGGAAGATCGGCGGGCAGAGTTCGTATCCCTATCAACCGCCCGGAATCTGGGAAGAAATTTCGCGCGGCGAGATTTTCTCCGCGCAGGTTTACAAAGAGAGCAAGGGCGAGGATCTCTACCGCCGCGGGATGTACTGGTTCTGGAAACGGACGGCGCCGCCCGCGTCGCTGTCCACTTTCGACGCGCCCGACCGTGAAAAGTGCGTCGTGCGCCGCTCGGTTACCAATACGCCTTTGCAAGCGCTTACACTGCTCAACGATCCGACGTATATCGAAGCTTCACGAGTGCTGGCGCAGAACGTTCTGCGCGAGGCAGGCGCCGATCCATCGAAGCGCCTGACGCTCGCGTTTCGCCGCGTGACGGGCCGCGTGCCCGATACCCGCGAGGCCAAGGTCCTGAGCGATTTGGCGGCGAAGCAAATGGCCCGTTATGCACGCGATCCTAAGGGCGCGCTGGCGCTGGTGAGCATCGGCGAAACGCCGGTGGATAAGGCACTTCCGGCGGCCGAACTGGCGGCGTGGACCAACGTGGCCACGGTGCTGTTGAACATGGACGAAGCGATCACGAAGGAATAATGCGATGAACTTCAAACGCGAAATGCAATTGTTGGAAACTCGCCGGCAATTTTTCGGAAAAGGCGCGCGGGGCGTGAGCGTGGCGGCGCTGGCATCGTTGATGGGGAACGCCGCGCCAACAGGCGGCCAACCGGGCGTGCCGCACTTCGCCGCCAAGGCGAAACGCGTGATCTGGCTGCATCAATCCGGCGGGCCGTCGCAACTTGACCTGTTCGACTACAAACCGCAGTTGAAGAAATATCACGGCAGCGAACTGCCCGGGTCCATCCGCATGGGCCAGCGCATCACGGGCATGACTTCGAGGCAAGCATCGTTCCCTTGTGCCGCGTCGATATTCAAGTTTGAACAAGCCGGGAAAGCCGGCATGTGGATGAGCGAGTTGATCCCGCACCACAAGAAAATTGCCGATGATATTTGCCTGATCAAGTCCGTACACACCGACGCCATCAATCACGATCCCGCCATTACATTCATCCAAAGCGGCAGCCAACAGCCGGGCCGTCCAAGCATCGGCGCCTGGGTCTCCTACGGTCTCGGCAGCGAGACGCAGGAGCTGCCGTCGTTCGTTGTTTTGCTCTCGCAGCAGAACTCGGTGAACGCCGATCAGCCATTATTTTCGCGGCTATGGGGCGCAGGGTTCCTGCCCTCGCGGTATCAGGGTGTCCGCCTGCGCAGCGGTAAGGATCCAGTGCTGTATCTGGCCGACCCCGCGGGCATTGAGCGCGAAGGACGGCGCGAGATGTTGGACGCGCTGCAGGCGATGAACAAGATGCGGGAAGAGGCCTATCACGATCCCGAGATCGACACACGCATTCAACAATATGAGATGGCCTACAAGATGCAGGCGTCGGTGCCGGATCTGACCGATTTGTCCAAGGAACCGCCGGCCACGTTCGCGCTCTACGGGGAGGACGCCCGCAAGCCCGGAACGTACGCCGCCAACTGCCTGCTGGCGCGGCGTCTCGTCGAACGCGGCGTTCGCTTCGTGCAGCTTTATCACAAGGGCTGGGATCAGCACGGCAACCTCCCTCGCGACTTGGCGCTCCAGTGCAAGGCCAGCGACCAGGGTGCCGCGGCGCTCGTGCAGGACCTGAAACAGCGCGGCATGTTGGACGAAATGCTCGTCGTCTGGGGCGGCGAATTCGGCCGTACCGTTTATTGCCAGGGCAAGCTGACCGACACCGATTACGGACGCGATCACCACCCGCGCAACTTCACCATGTGGATGGCCGGCGGCGGCATGAAACGCGGTTTTCAGATGGGCGAGACCGACGATTACAGCTACAACATCGTTCGTGAGCCGGTGCATATTCACGACATCCAGGCCACGCTGCTGCATTGCCTGGGCGTGGACCATACAAAACTTACGTACAAGTTCCAGGGCCGCTGGTTTCGCTTAACGGACGTGCATGGGAATGTGGTGAAGCCGCTGCTGGCGTAGTGGGCTTGCGCCGCCGGCGTCGGCGAAGCCGTGACAAGCAGGCATATAACTTATAATCTGGAAGGAGAAACAAAAGGAACCGGCCATGTCGATACAACTCACTCCCGAACAGGAAGCGCGAATAAAGACCGTCATTAGCGCGGGCGCGTATCTTTCCGCTGAAGAG
>CAMDKT010000064.1 GCA_945900935.1 Candidatus Sulfopaludibacter sp. SbA3
GGAGCCACATTCGGCCCGGCGAACTGCACGTGATTCAACGCATTGAAGTTTTCAAACCGGAACTGCGCGTTGAAGCGCTCCTTGATCTTGAAGTTCTTGAACATCGAGATGTCGAAGTTATTAATGCCATCGGCGCGAACGCCGGTGAAGCGGGTGCTGAGCGTTTGGATGTTGTTGGCCAGCACTTGCGCCGAGTTGCGGTTAAAGCCGGCGTCCGTGTTGAACCAGCGCTCGGCGCGCCGCTTGCTGACGGGCAGTTCGATGTCCTGCAGTCTTCCGTTGAAGATGGCGTTGCCGAAGCCCAGCGCGTCGCCAGTCTGGCCTTCAAACCAGCCCTGCATCTGCCAGCCGCCAAGCACCGCATTGGCGATATACGGCATCGCCGCGCCCCACCGGCGGCCTTTGCCGAACGGGAACTCATAGATCGAACTTAATACGAAGCGGTTCGTGAAGTCGAGATCGGAAACGACCTCCTCCAGCACCGAATCGGTCTCGTTGCGGTAGGCGGTGGCCTCCATAAACTTTGAATACGTCCAGCTCAATTGGAAGCTCAAGCCCTTGCTCATGCGTTTCTCCGCCGCGACTTGCAGCGAATGGTAGTAGGAGTAGCCGGCGGGGAAGGTGCTGGTAATGCCGGTGAACTGCGGATAAGGCCGGAGCAGTTGCGAGACGCCAACGGTCTGATTGGCGAGGCCGGTGCCGACGAAGGCGGCGATACCTGCGAACGGGTTCGGGACTTGGCGGCTCAGGAAATCGATTGCCGGTTGATCTCGCGACGCCGACGTCGAGAGATACTCGCGCGGGATGGGATTCAACTCGCGGCTCACGGCGAGTTTTGCGGCGCGGTTGCCGACATAGGCCGTGTCAATGACAACGCCGCCGGGCAGTTGGCGCTGCACGGAGAACGACCAGCGCTGGTTGTATGGATTGATAGGCTTGCTGTTGAAGAAGCTGACGGCGCGGCCGAGGAAGGTCGACAGCCCGGCGGAGGCACCGGAGGAGGTCTCAACGCCATTGGGGAACGGATTGCGCAGGGTGCCGATGTAGGTCTGCCCGTTATCGAGCGTCGGAATGAGGTTGGTCGGTTGATTGAAGACGCCCTGGTTCACGTCCACTTTATCGACGCCGATGACGTCGTAAAAAATGCCGTAGCCGACGCGAATGACGGTGCGGGGATTCAGTGTATAGGCGAGGCCGACGCGGGGGGCGAAGTTGTTTTTGTCGGCTCCCCACAACTGGTTCGGCTGTCCGCCGACACCGGCGAAGAGCAGCCCGCCGGTGGTCTTGAAGGCAGAAGCCGGGACTTGCGGAATGGGGGAGCGGGCGTAGTTTGCCGCGGCCTGCTGGGAGACTGGACTGGCGGTGGAGAAATCGAAGTTGCGAATGGAGCGGTTGTAGCGTTCACCGGTGGGTTTTTCGTATTCGTAGCGTAGGCCGAGATTGAGCGTAAGCTTCGACGTGATTCGCCAGTCATCCTGTACGAAGATGCCCCAATAGCTGCTCTCCTGGGCCGACGACGCGTTGTTGTTAATAGTGCCGCCGCTGGGGATGCCGAACATCATGGAGGCCATACCCTGGCCGATGGGGGCGGCGGGCGCGTTGTCCAGCGGGCCGCGGGTGTAGACGCCGGCGAAGAGCAACTGCGGCGCGGCGAAGCCGTAGTTAAACGCTGTCTCTCGCATGAGCCGGTATTCGACGCCGTATTTGGTGCTGTGGCGTCCGGAGATCTTGGTGAGCGTCGCGGCGGCGGTGCTGTAATTCGTTGCGCCGTTTGTACCGCCGTTGTTGCTGAGCGCTGTGTAGACCGAGCCGTCCACTTGCACGCTGGGGAAGGCGATGCCGTTCGGCCCCAGGCGGTTGACGATGTTGGTGACGAGGCTGGCCGGGAGGCCGAGCGAAGTGAGGTCGAAACCCTGGCTGCCGCGGCTGTTGATGTTGCTTTCGAAGGTGATGCCGTAGCGAACGTTTAGAAGCAGGCCGGGGCTGAAGACATGCACATCATCGACGACGGCGCCCCACCCGGTGCGATCGGTCAAGTCAATGTTGGTGATGGTGCCGAGTGAATCGGTGCTGTTGTCGTGCTGCTGATTGAACCAGCGGAAGAAGAAGCGGTTTTTCGAGGAAATGGTGTGATCGACGCGGCTGGTATAGATGTAGTTTTCGCGGTTGATCTTTTGGGTGTTGAAGAAGTTGTTGGTCTCTTCGGCGTTTTGACCGGGCTGATTTGGCGCCGGGTAGAAGTTGGCGATTTTGACGCCGGCGGGATCCAGACGGCTGGCCGGGACGATGTTGTTCGGCAGCGGCTGGCGGGAGAAGCGGCCGTTGGGGGCGGGGACGGTGGTGTTGGGATCGTAGACCTGATAGCGGGCGCCGAGGCGGAGGAGGGCGGAGAAATCGCCGCGGCGCTGTTCGGCTGTTGGCACGGTGCCGGTGAAGGTGAGGTTGCGGTTGATCAGTAAGTCCTCAAAGCCGAAGGTCCAAAAGGTACGATTTTGGCCGTTGTAGACTTTGGGAATTGTCAGCGGCCCGGTCATCGTCGCGCCCCAGCGGCGGTGGAGCCAAGTGGGGATCTGGCGGTCGCGATCCTGTTGGGAAAGGTTGTTTTTGGGGTCGTAGAGGAACCGGTTGGTGAACCAGGGAACGGCGCGGATATCGGAATGATCGAAGAAAAAGGTGCCGTGGGGGCTGTTGGTGCCGGACTTCATGCTGACGTTGGTGGTGGCGCCGACGGAGTGGCCGATGGAGGCGTCGTAGGCGGAGGTATTGACCTTGAATTCCTGGACCAGATCCTGGGGCGGGGAGAAGGCGGCGCTTCGATTGGTCATGACGGGCGAGCCGTCGACAGTGGCCTCACTGCCGTTGGTGCGTGTGCCGTTGACGATAATCCCGGTGGCGCCGCCGGCGTCCATGGCATTGCCGGCGCTGCGTCCGCCGGCGGCCAGCACGCCCGCGCTGAGGCGGGTTAGATAGAACGGATTGCCGCCGACGACGGGGAGTTCCTGGACGCGGCGCTGGTCCATGACGAGGCCGATGCTGGCTGTGGAGGTGTCCAGGAGCGGCGTCTCACCGGTGACTTGGACGGACTCGGCGACATCGCCCAGGCTGAGCGAGAAGTCGAGCGTGATGCGGTCGCCGACCCGGAGCTGGACGCGTTCGCGGACGGCCTTTTTGAAGCCGGCGGCTTCCACGGTAATGGTGTAGACGCCGGAAATGAGGTAGGGAATTTCGAAGCTGCCGCTGTCATTGGTCTGCGAAGCCACTACGGCATTGGTGGCGGTATTGAGGGCGCGAACGGTAGCGCCGGCGATGAGCGCGCCGGTGGGGTCGGCAGTGCGGCCGATGATGGAGGCGCGGGATTCCTGGGCGTGTGCGGGGGCCGCGGCCAGACAGAGTAGCGCGACGGCCCATAGCCGGGATGAAAGTTGCATGAAGACCTCCGATTTAAAGCTCATTATATATACTAGAATTTGGAATGAGAATCGTAGTCGCGGGTTTGTGGCACCTGGGAACTGTGACGGCGGGGTGCTTGGCGTCAGCGGGTCACGACGTCATAGGGTTGGATGAAGACGCGGCGCTGGTTGCGCGGTTGCGCGCGGGGGAATTGCCGGTAGCCGAGCCGGGTTTGCAGGAAATCGTGCAGGCGGAATTGGCCAGCGGGCGGTTGCGATTCTCGGATTCGTTCGCGGAGGCGGCGGGGGCTGAAGTCGTCTGGGTGACCTACGACACGCCGGTGGATGACGAGGACCGGGCCGATATCGAATTTGTTCATACCCGGGCGCTGCGGCTGGCGGAGCAAATGTCCGAAGGCGCGGTATTGCTGGTGAGTTCGCAGATGCCGGTGGGATCGATTGCGCGGTTGGAACGGGAGATTGGCGGGCGCGTGCGGGTTGCCTGTTCGCCGGAGAATTTGCGGCTGGGCAAGGCGCTGCAGGTATTCCGGTCGCCGGACCGCGTGGTGGTTGGCGTGCGCGACGCGGAGACGCGGGCGATACTGGAGGGCGTCTGGGCGCCTTTTGCGCCTCGCATGGAGTGGATGTCGGTGGAGTCGGCGGAGATGACCAAGCACGCCATCAACTCATTCCTGGCGACTTCGATTTGCTTCATCAACGAGATCGCCACGCTGTGCGAGCGCACGGGTGCGGACGCGTTGGAAGTGGAGCGAGGGTTGAAATCGGATCTGCGCATCGGACCGGGATCGTATTTGCACGCGGGCGGGGCGTTTGCGGGCGGGACGCTGGCGCGGCGGATGCGGGAAGTATTTCCATCGCTAGATGGACGAACGATTGCGGTGTTGGGGCTAACGTATAAGCCGGGGACGAATACGCTGCGGCGATCCTCGGCGGTGGAGGCAGCGGAGTATTTGCACGGGCAAGGGGCGCGGGTACAGGCGTTCGACCCGCAGATTTCCGAGCTGCCGGAGTCTCTGCGGGACGTGATGCAATTGGCGGCGAGCGTGCCGGAGGCGCTAAACGGTGCGGACGCCATGGTGGTAATGACGCCGTGTCCGGAGTTTTGGGACATGAGAGCGGAATGGGCGCGAGGAATCGTCTTCGACGCCGCGCGTTTTTTGGAAGCTACACTGCGGGGACTACCGGGTTTGCAATATTTTTCGATAGGGAGGGCGCTTTGAGATTATTGGGAAAGCGGGCCGTCGTAACGGGTGCGAGCCAGGGGTTGGGGCTGGCAATTGCGCGTGTCTTTTTAGCCGAAGGGGCAAGCGTGTTGATCTGCGCCCGCAACGCGGCGGAGTTGGAAACGGCGCGGCAGGAGCTGGACGCGGCCCATCCGGGCAAGGTGTTTGCGGAACGCTGCGACGTTGGGAAGGCGGCAGACGTGGACGGCTTCGCGGCGGCCGCGGCCCGGCTATTGGGCGGCGTGGACATACTGGTTTGCAACGCGGGTGTTCAAGGGCCGAAGGGTCCGATTGACAACGTGGATTGGGATGCGTGGCTACAGGTAATTCAAATCAACCTGACGGGGACGGTCTACTGTTGCCGGGCGTTTCTGCCGCAACTGCGGGAGTCTTCGCGGGGGAAGATATTGGTTATCTCTGGCGGCGGGGCCACTAAGCCGATGCCGAACCTAAGCGCGTACGCGGCGTCAAAGGCGGGAGTTGTCCGCTTTGCCGAGACGCTGGCGGAGGAGTTGAAGGCGGAGGGAATCGATGTCAACTCGATTGCGCCAGGGGCGCTGAATACGCGGATGCTGGACGAAATTCTGGAAGCGGGTCCCGATGTTGTGGGCGAGAGGTACTATCAGTCGGCAGTTAAGCAGCGCGACTCGGGCGGAGCGTCGCCGGAGTTGGGCGGAAAGTTGTGTGCGTATCTGGCTTCGTCCGCGGGTGACGGCATCACGGGGCGGCTGATCAGCGCGCAATGGGATCCGTGGGAACGGATGGAGTCGTTCAAAGAGGAGATGCGGGCGACCGATGTTTACACGCTGCGGCGGATTATTCCGGCGGAGCGGGGGAAGACTTGGGAAGACGTCTAACGGCGATCGGCAACCCAGGGGTTTTGTTGTAGATACTCGACTGTTTTGATGACTGCTTGCTGAATGGTCAACTTCGGTTCCCAGCCGAGCGCGCGAACCTTTTTCGTTTCCAGGAAAATGAACGGATTGTCGCCGATCCAGCCGCGATCACCGCCGGTGAAATCGAGTTGCGGGTTCACGCCGAGGTGCCTTGTAATCCAGCCGATGGAATCGGTCACCTGGCAGTACTCGTTTGTTCCCAGATTAAAGAGATTGACCTTGTCCTTGGCCTTATCGAGAGTAAGCAGAATCGCATCGAGGCAGTCCTGCACGTAGAGATAACTCTTCCGCTGTTTCCCGTTGCCGAGGACGCGGAGGCGCGAGGGATCGGCGGCCAGGGACTTATAGAAATCGAGGACGTGGCCGTGGGTGTAACGCTCGCCGAGGATAGAGACGAATCGGTAGATAAAGCCTTCGAAGCCGAAGCTCTCGCAGTAGGCGGAGATGAGTCCTTCGGCGCTGACTTTGGAGGCACCGTAGAGCGAGGTTTGCACTGGGAACGGGGCGTCTTCGGGGGTGGGGATAATGGGCGACTCGCCATAGACGGAACCGGTGGAAGAAAACGCGATGCGTTTGACGCCGTTGCGGCGCATGGCTTCCAGAACATTCCAGGTGGCGATGATGTTCTGCTCGAGATCGCGGCGGGGGTGATCGGGGCCGAAGCGGACGTCGGCGTTGGCGGCGAAGTGAACGGCGAGATCGACACCGGCGGCGGACTCGACCAGGGCGTCGAGGTCGAGCAGATCGTGTTCGCGTAGGGTGAAAAGCGGGTTTTCCTTGGCATTGACCAGGAATTCCGGCTGGCCGGTGGAGAGGTTATCCACTCCGATGACGGTGTGGCCGAGGGAGAGCAGACGATCCGTGAGAGAGCTGCCGATGAAGCCGGCGGCGCCGGTGACAAGTACGCGCATTATCTTATTTTGAGCTTCCGGCGGCTTGGCGAAACTCCGCGAATTCGCCGGGGCGAATGGCGGCGAGCCGGCGGCGGATGCGAAGGATGTCCTTCATGTTCTGGATGTTGCCGGAAACGAGATCGAGCCGGGAGTCGGCGTCATCGCGCCAGCGAATGGGGACCTGCTCCATTTTCGCGCCCATACGGAGCGCGAGGGCGAGGATTTCCACATCGTACATGTAGCCGTCAATTTCCTGGATGGCAAAAATCGCCTTAGCCAAATCATGCCGGAAGAACTTGAATCCGCACTGCGTGTCGGCGACGCCTGGCAGCCCGATGAAGGACTGCATGACGAAATAGAATGCCCTGGCACCGAGTCGCCGGTAGAGCGGTTGTGGTTTCTCAATTGTCGATTCTCCGCGAGCGCGAGTACCGATTACGAGATCCGCTTTGCCGCGCAAAAACGGGAGAAATTTGTCGAACTCGTCGATTGGCACCTTGTTGTCGGCGTCGGCAAATCCAATGATGACGCCGGTGGCCTTTTCGACACCGAGGCGGATGCCGCGGCCTTTGCCGGAGCGCCGCTCACTACCGATGACGAGGATGCCGGGGATTTCTCCCGCCAATTTTCGCGACTCCTCGCGGGTACCGTCGTTACCGTCGGCGGAGACAATGATTTGGGACGAAAGGCCGCGGGACTGAAAATACCGATGCGCTTCCCGCACCGTATTGGTGATCGTCTTTGATTCGTTATAGGCGGGGAGAATGAGCGAAATATCGGGCTGCAACGCGGTTCCGATGTTCCTTTCCACCTATTCAGCATACAATGAGAGCTTGCGCCAAGTGGAGGAATTACATCAAACGTGCGGGTAGCGATCGTCGGCTGCGGGCTGATTGGGCAGAAGCGGGCAAGGGCCTTGGCGGGGGCGAAGTTGACGGTGTGCTGTGACGTAAAGCCGGTATTGGCGGAAAAGCTGGCGGCGGCATTCCCCGGCGCGCGGGCAACCGCTTGCTGGCAGGAAGCCGTGACGGCCGCCGACGTGGACATCGTGGTGGTGTCGACGGTACACAAAGAATTGGCGCCGGTGGCGGCGACGGCCGCCGCGGCAGGCAAGCATGTACTGGTGGAGAAGCCGGGGGCGCGCCGGGCGGCGGAGCTGGACGCGGTGCTGGAAGCGTCCGCGGCGACGGGCGCGCGGGTTCGCGTGGGTTTCAACCATCGCTATCATCCAGCCCTGCAAAAGGCCCGGGAAATTGTGGATTCGGGCGTGCTGGGGCCACTGCTGTTTGTGCGCGGCCGCTACGGCCATGGCGGCCGGCCAGGTTACGACAAAGAGTGGCGAGCGGTGGAGGAAATATCCGGCGGCGGCGAGGCGATTGATCAGGGCATGCACTTGATTGATCTTGCGCGCTGGTTCCTCGGCGATTTTGACGGTGTGCAAGGGCACGTGGCGACGTACTTTTGGGACATGCCGGTGGAAGACAATGCGTTTTTCCTGCTGACAACGCCGCGGAATCAGACGGCGCAACTCCACGCGAGTTGGACAGAATGGAAAAATCTATTTTCGCTGGAAATTTATGGGCGGGACGGAAAGCTGGATATCAGCGGGCTGGGGGGCAGTTACGGGGTGGAGCGGATCGCTTATTACAAAATGCTCCCTGAAATGGGGCCGCCGGAGACGGCGATCTGGGAGTATCCGGCACTGACCGATAAGTCATGGGAGCTGGAATTCGCCGCGTTTCTGGAGGATATCGCTGAGAGGCGGGACCCGTCACCCGGCGTGCGGGACGCGCAGGCGGCGCTGCGGATTGTGGAAGCGGTTTACGGGAGATGCGGGCGATGATTATTACGCGCAGTCCGCTGCGAATATCATTGGGCGGCGGCGGGACGGACCTGCCTTCTTACTATCTGGAACACGGCGGCTTTGTCATCTCGGCGGCGATCAATAAGTACGTCTATATTACGCTGCATCAGACATTCCGTCCGGAACTGATTGTAAAGTACTCCAAAATGGAGGCGGTGGAACGGGTGGCGGATTTGCATCATCCGATTGTCCGGGAAGCGCTGCGGATGGTGTTGGGCGACGACGTGTCGTATTTGGAGATGACGAGCATGTCGGATATTCCGGCAGGGACCGGACTGGGATCTTCGGGGAGCTTTACGACGGCGTTGCTTACGGCGCTGCATACGATGAACTCGACCGTTCTGGGACGTCACGAGTTGGCGGAGCAGGCCTGCCATATTGAGATTGACCGCCTGGGCGAGCCGATTGGAAAACAGGATCAATACATTGCCGCCTACGGCGGCGTGCAGTGCATGCATTTCGGGACGGATGGGACAGTGACGGTGGAGCCATTGGCGGCAACGGCGGAGACACTCTATAACTTAGAAGATAACTTAGTGTTGTTCTTTACCGGATACACGCGATCCGCGTCGGCTATCTTGCAGGAGCAAGATACAAAGAGCAAACAAAAAGATACAGGCATGGCTCAGAATCTCCACTTCATTAAGGATTTGGGCCTGGAGAGCCGCAAAGCGTTTGAGTGCGGCGATGTGCGTGCGTTCGGAGAGATCATGCATGTGCATTGGGAGCACAAAAAGAAGCGGTCGGCGGGGATGAGCAATCCGAACATCGACGAGTGGTATGAAGCCGGACGAAAGAGCGGGGCGCTGGGCGGGAAGCTGATTGGCGCCGGCGGCGGCGGATTTTTAATGTTCTACGCCGAAGACAAAGTGCGGTTACGCGAGGCGATGAAGCGGCTGGGGCTGATTGAGGTCCGGGTGCGCTTCGACTTTGGGGGCAGCGCTGTGGTGGCGCGCAGTTAGCGGTTATGTTACCCGTTATCATTCTGGCCGGTGGCTTGGCGACGCGATTGCGCCCGATTACGGAAACGATTCCGAAGGCGCTGGTGGAGATTAACGGGCGTCCGTTTCTGGATTATCAGATGCGGCTGTTGGCGGCAAACGGCGTGACGCGGGCGGTGCTGAGCGTGGCGTACCGGGGCGAGATGATTGAGGAGTATCTGGGCGATGGAGCGCGGTACGGGATCAGCGTAAGTTATTCTTATGACGGGCCGTCGTATCTGGGTACGGCGGGAGCGATCCGGAAGGCGTTGGGCCAACTCGACGGGGCCTTTTTTACGCTGTATGGAGATTCGTACTTGACGGTGGAATTTGCGGCCGTTGAGCGGACGTTTCTGGAGAGCGGCAAAGCGGCGCTGATGACTGTTTTTCGGAACGATGGGCTGTTCGATACAAGTAACGTGGAATTTGCCGGCGGACGGATTGTTACCTACGATAAGAGCGCCCGATCGGCGGCAATGCGGCATATCGATTACGGCTTGGGCGTGTTCCGGGCTTCGGTATTCGGGGGGGTGGCCGAGGGCGAAAGCGCCGATCTGGCCACGCTGTATCAGAAACTGCTTCGGCGCGGCGATCTGGCGGCGTTTGAAGTGAACGAACGATTTTATGAGATCGGAACGGTATCCGGCATTGCAGATACGGGTAACTTTCTGGCGGAGCGAGGACTGTAATGAATTTTGTGGCGCAATATATTGACGAATCTATTGAGATCCTGCGGAAGTTGGACGCGGGCGCGATTGAGAAGATGGTGGAGGTGTTGGCGGCCACGCGGGCGGCGGGCGGGCGGTTGTTCCTGCTGGGCGTGGGCGGATCGGCCGCGAATGCGTCGCACGCCGTGAATGACTTCCGGAAGATTGTGGGAATGGAGGCATACGCGCCGACGGATAACGTTTCCGAGCTGACGGCGCGCACGAATGACGAGGGGTGGGATGGCGTGTTTGCGAGCTGGCTGCGAGTGAGTAAGTTGCGGCCCGCCGATTGTATCTTCGTATTGTCGGTAGGCGGCGGTAACTTAGAGAAGAATGTGAGTCCGAACTTAGTCCGCGCGGTGGCCTATGCCAAGGAAGTTGGCGCGGCGGTAATCGGAATCGTGGGGCGGGACGGGGGCTATACGGCCACGGTCGCCGATGCCTGCGTGATCGTGCCGACGGTGAATGTGACGCATACAACGCCGCACGCTGAAGCGTTCCAGGCAGTGGTGTGGCATTTGCTGGTCTCGCACCCCTCGCTGAAGGCGGCGGAGACGAAGTGGGAGTCCATACGGTAAGGCGGGCGATATTCCTGGATCGGGACGGGGTGCTGAATGAGGCCGTCATTCGGGACGGGAAGCCGTATCCGCCATCGTCGGCGGCGGAAGTGCGATTGATTGAAGGGGCGGCGGAAAGCCTGGCGCGGCTCAAGGCGCTGGGGTACTTTTTGCTGGTGGCGACGAACCAGCCGGATGTGGCGAGGGGAACGCAAACGATGGATGAATTGGGGGCGATCAACGCGGTGCTGGAGGCGGCGCTGCCGCTGGATGCCATCTTTATTTGTCCGCACGACAGCGGCGACGGATGCGCTTGCCGGAAGCCGAAGCCCGGGCTATTGCTGCTGGGCGCCGAGCATTGGGGATTGTCGCTGGCGGATTGTTATATGATCGGCGACCGCTGGCGGGATATGGACGCGGCGGCGGCGGCTGGCGTGGCGGGCGTTTGGATCGATTATGGATATCGGGAACGGGGGCCGGCATCACCGCCGGCGGCACGAGTGAAGAATTTAAGCGAAGCTGTTGATTGGATCGTAATTCAGGAGAACCGCCGATGAGCGTGAAGATTTTTGCCGATGGGGCGGAGAAGGCCCCCATGTTGAAGCTGTATGCCAATCCGCAAATTCAAGGGTTCACGACGAACCCAACGCTGATGCGGAAGGCCGGTATTACCGATTACGAAGCCTTTGCCCGCGACATTTTGACGGCGATTCCGGACCGGCCGATTTCATTTGAGGTCTTTGCCGATGAGTTCGATGAAATGGAGCGGCAGGCCGAGCGTATTGCGACGTGGGGGGTGAACGTCTACGTTAAAATTCCGGTGACGAATACGCGTGGGGAGAGTGCGGCAGAGTTGGTGCGGCGGCTCGCCGGAAGGGGCGTAAAGCAGAACGTGACGGCGCTGATGACGCTGGATCAGGTGCGGGAGATAACCGATGCGCTGGCGGCTGGACCGGCGGCGAATATCAGTGTTTTCGCGGGCCGGGTAGCCGATACGGGAGTGGATCCGCTGCCGATGATGCGTTCCGCTCTGGAAATTATGCGGCCGTATCCGCAATTGGAACTAATTTGGGCGAGCCCGCGGGAGCTTTTGAATATCGTGCAGGCGAGTGAGATCGGGTGCCATATTATTACGGTGACTTCGGACATTTTGAATAAGCTGCCGTTGATTGGGAAGGATTTGAGCGAGTATTCGCTGGATACGGTGAAGATGTTCCGGAATGATGCGTTGGCTAGCGGATTTGGGTTGTAAGAGAAATCATGGCAATGCCTGGGAATCGGACGGCGAAGTTAGAGTTTTTCCGTGCCGGGCGCTCAACGCTCGGCGGCCGCCTTGGCTCGAGTAGGACCAAAATTTTATGAAAAACTCGCTCGACTTTTCTGCACGGCTCCGATAGTAGCCGCACGAACAGCACTGTTATTTGTTGTGGCCGCTTGCCTGATGGGGCCGATCACTTCCGACACAGTTTCCCCGGCTTCGCCAGACCATCCAAATCACGCTGCCGCCATTGTACAGGCCCGGCAAGCAATAGACGAAGGGCAGTTGCCGCTACGGACTGCTCCTTGGCAGCACGGCGGCATGCGGTATCCGCACACTTCCAGTTCTATTCATGGGCTCCATACTGGGCTGGTGGTCTGGTGTACAAGTTTGTTTGTGTTCCCGGAAAACGGTTTGGGTTGTAGGTACGCCCCTAGCGGCCGACGAGTACAGGAGCTTTAGCGGGCGCTTTCTTTACGGGGAGCGTGGCCGGAGTGTCTTCCCGGACGAGTTTGACCTTGAAATCGAAAGCCCGAACCATATGGTTTCGCGGATCGTTGGGGATGTGGACCGTCTGCTCAGCAGGCGAGACGACTTCGATCGCGAGGCGGGTGGAACCGGGCGCCGCGTTAAAGACGACGGATGGGCTTCCGCTTCCCGTAAACGAATATTCCGTGGTTCGATTGTCGAGAAGGTTCCGGACGCGGATTTTCCGCTTCGGGTCCGGGTTCGCCGGTCCGGCGTCGGTACCGAACGAAAGTTCGAAGACAAGATTCCGCGCGGATTGGTCGGTGCGGATGACTTCGAGTTCCATCCTTTTACCGATCCAGTACCACGTCTGGTCTCCGGCCCGATCCTCACCCTGCGGATTATGCGGCGCGAGCATCGGCAGCGGTATTGCGTTCCAGGAATTCAGATGGGAGATGCGCGGATCGTCGTCGCCAATCGGCTTGGGCTGAGCCACCGCAAAATCGAATAACCGGCTCATATGCTTCCGGGCGTCGCCGGGGTTTTTGTTGAGGTGTTCGAGCGGCTCGACCGACTCGATTCGAAATGAATTCTTGCCTCGCACCAAAACGATTGGAACCGAAAGCTTGGTTAGGCCGGCGAAACGAAGAGACTCCCGCTGTCCTGTGCGAAGGCTAGAAATAAGAATGGTGCGGACCGGGGCGGGATGAGCCGGACCTGGTTCGGCGCGAAAGGTAAGGGTAAACTCTTTCGGCGTTTCTCCGGCCCAGCGGTAGAATTCGACATTCAATTGATCTCCAAGCCAATACCAGGTCGCCGAGCCCCCGCCATCCTGGCCTTGGGGGTTATAAACCTCCAAATCCACCGCGTCCCCGCTCAAAGGGATATCGCGATAGCCCTCCGTGGTAATCGAAGTCACGCCTTCGGGCGAAAGCGCCTCCGGCATGGTCGAGAATGCAAAGACGCCAGGGGTGAGGGGAACATCGGAAAGACCACGCGACACAATGTAAATTCTGCTGCCGCGGCCCTCATAGGCAATCCACCCGGCGGCGAGACCATCCGGATGCCGAATGATGTAGCTCCGTTCGGGATGGGCCGCGACGTATTTGAGTGTCTCTTTGAACTCTTTCTTATACAGAAGCGAGAGAGACGTGTGCCGCCCGGCGATAAGACGGTGCTGTCCGAAGAAACCGTAGAGGGCGAAAAGCAGAAATACGCCCGGCACCACGGTCAATAGGGCTGGCGCCAATTCGCCCCATTGGCGGCGCACAACAACGCCGATGAGTGAAATGCCGCGCATCGCCAGCACAACCCAGATGACTGTAAAACTCTCAGAGATCTTCATGAACGGGTATTTTGCCAGGGTCTGGGCCGAGAGAAGAATGCCGAGGAAGACCAGAGGTGCAAGCGCGGCGGCACCGGCGAAAAGCCGTTGGCGGCGCGATCGGGAAGTAAGTCCAATGCAACATAAGCCAATCAGAACGAAGCCTGCCGCCAAGTTCGCTTGCCGTTCCGCCGGAGAAGGCATTAGGGGAATCTCGATGAGTGCTTTCGTCCAGCCATAGACTGTCCCACCGTCGGGGGCCAACATCTCCAACCCAGGCGAAAAGCTCGCGGCGACGGTGTACTGACTAACGACGAAACGATAAGCGCGAGGCAAGTAAGCCGGGACCAGAAGGAGGCTAATGCCGGTGACGGCCGCGGACACCGCGATGTGCCGGGGAGAACGCGTAATCATCAATCCGATCGTCAACAATCCAAGCAGAAAAATTGCGATCACAAAAAGCTCGGTATAGGACACGAGCATATACGAGGCCAATACGGCACCGGTGGCAAGCCGGAAACGATTGCTCTCGCCAGCCAGCCGAGCCCAGACAATGATCAACGGAAACACGAACAGCACTGCGGTCTGGGAGAGGAATCCATCCAACTGAATTCGTGTTGTGGCGGGAGCCAATGCAACCCAGAGCGCCGCGAGGGCGGAATAGCCGCGGCTTATTGAAAATGTCTGAGCCACCACAAAAGTCGCTAAAGCGAGTAGCCCGAGGAAGAAAGAACACAGCGCGGCGAACGACTCCTTGGCCGATACGAACGAAAGCGACGCTACATAGGCTTGGGCAACGGATTGGCCGATGCGCAAATCCTTATTCTGCAGTGGTCTCACTAGCCAGGGCTGCGTCTGCATCGCGGCAACGGGAGTCGAAAATGGCTCGCTCTTGAGGAACTCGGAAGTATACGTGTAATTGATATGATCAATGTGCCCTTTGCCGTAGTAGTTTGCGGGGCCCTCCCTTATTGCCGAAACCGATTGCAACGTGAATACGGTGAAGAAGATAGCGGCACCCCAGCGGCAATTGATTCGAACCGAGGCGTCGAATTGAATGGACCCCCGATATACTCCGTAGAGCCGCCACAGGCCGACGAATCCGATGATGGCCGGAAGGGCGAATGAATGCTTGGTCGGGATGTCGAAGTAAAC
>CAMDKT010000065.1 GCA_945900935.1 Candidatus Sulfopaludibacter sp. SbA3
TCGCCAGCGCCGAAGTGCTGGTCCTGGCAAGAGCATTCGGCCCGCAAGACCGGCCGTGGAAATGGCGGGCCGTGGAAAGCGAGGAAAACCAAGCGCAGGTTTTCGCTCTCTTCCCACCGCCCTTGGAAATCGCAAAAAGGCGCGATTTCTACATTCCCACCGCCGCGACGGCGATATTGTCGTTTCCAACTTCAAACTCCAAGAAGCGAACCCGGCACTCCATCACGCCCCTCATCCATTCGAGATTCCTTCCTTGCCGACGCCTCCAAGAACCGAATGCCCTCATTGCGCACACCCGTCCTTACCCACACCAAACAGCGAGGAGGCCAAACAACCTATCAAAAACCTCCCGCGTCTTAACCCGGATAACCTCCCACTCCTCCACCAGCGACCCTGTAACAGGACGCCACCGCCCCACTAAGTCCTCCAGGTTTTCCAGCTCAGAAGACGACTTAGGCAAATTCCCCTCCGCGCGGCCATGAATCAAACGTAGTCCATGATCCACCGCCCGGTAAAACGTCGCCGCTTCCCTCAAGAACGCCGCATCCGCCCGCTCCAAATGACCCATCTTCTCCACCACATCGATCCGTCGCGGCGTGTTTAACTGCTTAAAGAAAATCCCCGCGCTCCGCAGCCGCAAATACATAAGTACAAAGTCAATATCGTAGTAACCTCCCTCCCCGGCCTTCAGTAAAGAAGCGTCCCCCAGTTCCCGTTGCAGCCGCATCCGCATCTTACGCAAATCCCCGCGCGATCGCCCGCTCTGCCCATATCGCCGCCAGTCTATCTCCTGTAAGTCATTCAGAAACTCCGTCGCTTCCTCCAAATCACCCGCCACCGCGTGCGACTTCATGTACGCCATGCCCTCCCAGGCCTCCGCCGTGCGATCGAAATAGTCGCGAAACGCCCGCACGGTCTGCACCAGCGTCCCCTCTCGCCCGTTCGGCCGCAGCCTGGTATCCACCGCGAAAATCACTCCCTCGCCCGTGTAAGCCGAAATAACATCGATCATCTTCTCGGCCACGCGAGTCCAAAACACCATCTCTATCGCATCCCGGTTCGGCAGCACAAAAAACAGGTCCGCGTCCGACCCCAAATCGAATTCCCGCATCCCCAGCCGGCCCAGCGCCACCACCATCATCTGCTTCCGCGGCCGGTAGTTCACCGAAACCGGCGGATGCGACACCCACACCGCCCGCACCGCCACACCATACGCCGCCGCCATCGCTCGCTCCCCCAACTGCGAACTCTGCTCCAAAGTCTCAAACACGGGCCGCCGTAAACACACGCTCTCGCACTGCGTCCGGAACATCTCCCGCCGGAACCACCGCCGCAACTCCCCCGCGTCCGCCTCCATCAGAGGTTCCCCGGGCCCGCTCCCGAATACGGCAAACTCCGCCAGCAAATCCGGCGTCCGCAGCAGTTCCTCACTGAGAAACGGGCTCGCGTCAAACAGGTCAATCACCTGTGCCGCCAACGCCGCATCCTGATCCATCAGACGCATCCGCTCCGGTGTCTGCCGGATCTTCTCCAGGAAATGCTCAAACCGCGCCGCCCCGCGCCCCGGCGTCCGCCTCCCAATCGTTGCCGCCAGCCCCGGCGCTATTTGCGAAAGGAATTTCACTAGATTAGATATCGGATGTCCGCCCGATTCCTCCATAGTCTCCCCGACCGGCTGCTGCGCATGAATCACCCGCTCGTATATCTCCCCCACTTCTTCTAAGTGCTGCTCTAATTCGGCCAGCAGCTCCGCTCCCTCTGACTGTCCCGGCATCCGCCGCCCCACGCTCTCTAACTCAGCCGGATCCAATGACAGCGAATGCGTCTGCCGGTCATCGGCAAACTGGAGCCGGTGCTCCAATGTCCGCAAGAACTGATACGCCGTCGCCAGGCGCGAATATTCCGTCCCCGAAAGCAGAGCCTTGTCCCGCAGCCGCGCCAACGCCAACAGCGTTCCCCCATGCCGCACCCAGCGCTCCCGCCCTCCATGCAGCCGTTGTAAACACTGCACCAAAAACTCCACATCCCGAATGCCGCCCTCACATAACTTAACGTCTATCTCCCGCGGTCCCCGCCGCTGCTTCTCCGCCAGTCGCTCATGCTGCCGGATGCGCGCCGCCGACACCGCCTCAATTGCCGAAAAGTCCAACGAAGAGGCATAAATCAGCGGTTCCACAAACTCCAGCAACTCGGTGCCCGGCCCCCGCTCCCCGGCCGCCACCCGCGCCTTGATCAGCATCTGTAACTCCCAGTCGCGCCCGCGCGTCTGGTAATACCGCTTCGCCGCCGCCAGCGACAAACAGATCTCTCCCGTTCCTCCATCCGGCCGCAATCGTAAGTCAACCCGGTAACACATCCCGTCAAACGTGTAACTCGATAACAGGTCGGTATACTCATTTGCCAGCTTCCGGAAAAACTCCTGATTCGAAATCGGTTCCCCCGCGCTCGTCTCCCCGGCGCCGGAATAAACAAACAGCAAGTCAATATCGGACGAATAATTCAACTCCTCGCCGCCCAGCTTACCCACTGCCAACACCGAGAATCCGCACGACCGCCCGTGCTCATCCCGAGGCACCCCGTGCCGTGCTTCCAATGACTCCCGTATCCGCCGGTACGACACTTCTAACACCGCATCGGCGAGTGTCGACAACTCCCCGGCCACCTCTGGCAGCGGAGCCAGCCCCCGCACATCCCGCAGCAATATCCGAAGCAGTTCCCGCCTTCGAAACCGCGCCAGTTCCACCGCCTCCGGTACTCCGCCTAACAGGCATTTTTCCAGGCGCTCCTTCATCGTCTCCAGCGGCAGCGCCCGATACAAATCCCCCGAAGCGCAGACCGCCTCCAGCCACTCCGGCCGCTGCATCACCTCCTCGGAAAGAAACCAGCTATGGCAAAATACCGCCACCAGGGACTGTAACCCGGCCGCCGTTCGCGTCAACCGCGCGAACATCTCCGGCGACCGTTCCCACAGCCGCGCCAGATAATCCAACGCCCTGTCCGGATCCGGCGCGCCCTCCAGCAGGTAACCGATTCGCGAGAGCGTCTCCTCCGGTACTCCCGCCCGGAGTTGCGAAACGTGCGCCTTCGCCTGCGCGGGCTTCCGAAAAGCAATTTCGTCCACCCAGTGGGCCATAAGTAAAACCTACGCCACGTCCGTCAACAGCGCCACCGGGTCCCCAGGCGCGAAAGTACCCAGTTTAACGATCGAAAGGTAGAACCCCGCCAGCCCCCACCGCGCCGACGAAAAGTCCCCCGCCTTCACTTCGGCGTCATAAACCGCCTTCTGAATCCCCGGCCCGTACGGGTCGAGCTTAAAGCAAGGCTCCCGCATCTTGGTGACTTCGACGATCACCTCGCCCATCCGCCACTGCTGCCCCAGCCGAACCGTCCGCCGGTCGACGCCCGTCGTGGTCACGTTCTCCCCTAGCGCCCCCGGATACACCGGAAACCCGGCGGCCTTCAACTCCTCAATCCCCTCGGCGGTAATCCAAAGCATAGCCTGCCGAGGCCCGCCGTGATACTTCGTGTTCTGCTGAATATCCCCAAGGATTCCCACGGGGCCTACCTCGGCTCCAAGGACGGCGTACTTCGGTACCCCGCCCTTGGAAACGCTCAGTTGTAGGATCTGTCCGGCCATGCGCTGCTCTTATAACCGGCAGATGAGCAGCTCCCGCTCATACACCAGCTCCGGCGGCAAATGGTCGTGGAGATCAATGAAAAGCTCTTCCTGCCCGATCACTTCCTGGCGCCACTGCGCCCGGTCGACCGCCTGCAATTCATCGAACTGCTCCCGGGTAAACGAAAGCCCCTTCCACTCCAGATCCTCATAGCGGGGCATCCAGCCGATGGGCGTCTCCCGGCCCGCGGCGCGCCCATGCGCTCTATCGACGATCCACTTCAGGACCCGCATATTCTCGCTGTACCCCGGCCATAGAAAAGCGCCATCGGGTCCGCGGCGGAACCAGTTCACGTGAAAGATCCGGGGCGTCGTCGTCAGCAGCTTCTGCATCTTGATCCAGTGCCGAAAATAGTCGCCCATATGATATCCGCAGAAGGGCAGCATCGCCATCGGGTCGCGCCGCACTTTGCCAATCGTCCCAGCCGCCGCCGCCGTCATCTCGGATCCCATCGTGGCGCCGACATAGACGCCCGTCGACCAGTTAAACGCCTGAAATACCAGCGGCATCGTAGTGGGCCGCCGGCCTCCGAATATGATCGCGCTAATCGGCACGCCGGCAGGGTCTTCCCACGCCGGATCAATCGTCGGGCACTGCGATGCGGGTGCCGTGAACCGCGCATTCGGATGCGCCGCCTTCGCCCCGGTGTCCTTCGCAATTTCCGGCGTCCACCGCTTGCCTTGCCAGTCGATACACTCGGCGGGCGGCTCGTCCGTCATTCCCTCCCACCAGACACCGCCCTCCGGCGTCAGCGCGACATTCGTGAAGATCGAGTTCTTCGCCAACGACGCCATCGCGTTCGGATTCGTCTTCATCGACGTTCCCGGCGCCACTCCGAAGAATCCAGCCTCCGGATTGATGGCCCGCAACTCGCCATTGGCGTCCGGCTTGATCCAGGCGATATCGTCCCCAACCGTCCAGATCTTCCAGCCCTTAAAGCTCTTGGGCGGGATCAGCATCGCGAAATTGGTCTTCCCGCAAGCGCTGGGGAACGCCGCTGCGACGTACGTCTTCTCGCCCTTCGGATCCTCAACGCCCAGGATAAGCATGTGCTCCGCCATCCAGCCCTCATCGCGGGCGATGTTCGAAGCGATCCGCAGCGCAAAGCACTTCTTGCCCAATAGAGCGTTGCCGCCATACCCCGAACCATACGACCAGATCTCGCGCGTCTCCGGGAAGTGGACGATGTACTTGTCCGGATTGCAGGGCCACAGCACGTCCTTCCTTCCCCTCGCCAGGGGCATGCCGACCGAGTGCATGCACGGCACCACGCGCTTCTCGTCCTTGTCGATCTCGGCGAAAACGGGCAGACCGATCCGGGCCATGATCCGCATGTTGACCACCACGTAGGGCGAATCCGTCAACTGGACGCCAATCCGCGCCAATGGCGAATCCACCGGACCCATGCTGAACGGCAGCACGTACATGGTCCGCCCCTGCATCGCGCCCTTGAAAAGTTCCTTCAACTTGCGCCGCATCTTAAACGGTTCTTCCCAGTTGTTCGTCGGCCCGGCGTTGTCCTTGGACAGCGAGCAGATATAGGTCCGGTCCTCGACGCGCGCCACATCGCCCGCGTCGGACCGGGCATAATAACAGCCCGGCCAAAGGTCCTGATTCAGCTTGATAAGCGTGCCGCTGTCAACCATCTGGTCGAGCAGCGTCTGGTTTTCGTCTTCGGATCCGCTGACCCAATGGATCCTGGCGGGCTTCGTCAGCCGGGCCATTTTTTCGACCCACCGCAGCAAGTGTTTATTCGTGCTGAGCGGGGTGGAGGGGTTACTCCGGAGAGTCTTGGTAGCCACTCTCGTTATGTTACCAGTGTAGCGGCGCGCCATTCGCGCCAAGTCCAGCCCAGCTTGCGTTCTTCGTAGTAAAGTTCGCCGGCGTGCGGCGGCTGCGTGAAGTCATAGGCGTGCGTGGGGCGGAACAACTCGCGGTCGATCGGGAACATGCCGATGACGCGCTGTTGGGACGCGAAGCAATCCAGCCAAGTTCGTTTAATGCGCTGCCGGTCCGCGTCGAGATCGACAGCGAATTCGGCTTCCCCATCGAGGAAGGATCCCGGAACGAACGGGGCGCCATGGGCGTGATAGAGCGGGAACTCCCAGACGTTTGGCAGCCCGGCCAAGGCCAGCGCGACGGCGTCGTGATCGGGGTGGCCGCCCTCGTAGGCGTGCGTGTAGACGCGGTCCGCGCCGAACGCTTCGACGTGCGCGCGGATCTGTTGCCAGTACACGGGCGCCTCCTGATCGGCCAGTCCCAGGCAGTGATAGCGCTCCTCGGGGATTCCCGCCTTGGCCAGGACGGCGAGCAACTCCGCGCGGCGGGCGGCCTGGTAGGCGGCGCGCGTTGCGAACCCGGAGCGCCAGGCGTACTTCAGATCGCGCGGCGCTGAGTCTGTCGCGTGAAGGATGTGGACTTCGCCGGGATTGTCCTGCATGACGGAGAAACAGCCGAGGGTTTCGTCGTCGGCATGGGCGACGGCGATAAGGATACGCATGACTGTCATTATCGAACTGCTAACCTAGCCTCGTGCGCATCGGGATCACTTGTTACCCCACTTACGGCGGCAGCGGCATCGTCGCCACCGAGCTTGGACTGGAGCTCGCCAACCGCGGACACCAAGTCCACTTCATCACTTACGCCAATCCGATCCGGCTCGGCGAGCGCCCCGATATTCTGTACCACGAAGTGGAGGTTTCCAACTATCCGCTGTTCCAGTATCCGCCGTACTGCCTGGCGCTGGCGTCGCGGATGGCGGAAGTGGCCGAGCAGTACAGCCTGGACCTGCTCCATGTCCATTACGCCATCCCCCACTCCGTGTCGGCGATGCTGGCGCGGGGAATCCTGTCGGACCGGCGTCGGCTGCCGTTCGTGACCACCCTGCACGGGACGGACATCACGCTGGTGGGAATGGACCGGTCGTATTACCCGATCACCAAGTACTCGATCGAGCAGTCCGACGGAGTGACGGCCATCTCCGAAGACTTGCGGCGGCACACGGTGGAAGTGTTCGACGTGGCGAAGCCGATCGAGACGATTCATAACTTCGTGAATGCAGAGGTGTACCGGCCGGCGGAGGAGCGGGCACCGGGTCCGCCGCGGCTGATCCATCTGTCGAACTTCCGGCCGGTGAAGCGAGTGACCGACTGCATACGGGTGCTGGCGGAGGTGCGGAAAACCGTGGAGGCGGAGTTATGGATGGTGGGGGATGGGCCGGCCCGGGGCGCGGCGGAGCGGCTGGCGCACGATCTGGGGCTGATTGGGGCGGTGCGCTTCCTGGGCAAGCGGAATGACGTGCCGGCACTGTTGCGGGAAGCGGATGTGCTGCTGATGCCGAGCGAGATGGAGAGCTTCGGATTGGCGGCGTTGGAAGGGATGTCCTCGGGCGTGACGCCACTGGGGACGCGAGTGGGCGGGGTGCCGGAGTTGATCACTCACGGCGTGGACGGGTACCTGTGCGAAGTGGGCGCGGTGGAGACAATGGCCGCGCTGGCCGCCTGTCTGTTAAGCGATCCGGACCGCTGCCGGGCGATGGGTTTGGCTGCGCGGCGGACGGCGATGGAACGGTTCTCGACGGACCTGATCATTCCGAAGTATGAGGCTTTGTACCGGCGGATGTTGGAGGGCGGATGAAAGACGAAGTAGCCGATCGCGTGGGGGCGGACGGCTGCGCGGGCCAAGAGGCGGCGCATCGCCGAGCGCGGGGCGGTGTTTGGCGCTTGGCGAGCGGGTTGACGCGGTTGGCGATGGGTGTGATTGGCGGGCTGGCTGTGTGGTGCCTGCCGGTAGTGGTAAAGGGCGAGAGGTTGGCGTTCCACTTCGTGGCGCGGGAACTGGCGAATCTGACTTTCGAGCTCGACGCGATGGCCGGGTTGTCAGGAGCGGATGGCGAGGCGTTCCGGACGCTATGGCGGCGGGAGCTTCGTTGGGACGGTGAGGATGACCGGCAACTGGACCGGTGGAAGAGTCTGCGGCTGGCGCATCGGGGCGCGCCTGGGCCGCCTCCCAAGACCGGGTGGCCGCCGAACTATGCGGGGTTCTACGGGCGGGAATTTGAACTGGATCAGAACGTGCGAATCGCGGGGTTTCAGGCGCGGTCGGTGAAGGATTATGGGAAGCGGCTAGGGCGGGTGCTTGAGCCGAGGGACGCGGATGGGCTGGTCTCCGTGGTGAAACACTTCGCCGGTCGCTTTGGGGAGTTCTGGGCGAGGGAGGGCCGTGGGTTGACCGAGCCCAAGGCGGTGGGGTTGGCGCGGCTGGCGAGGGAGCGCGGTATCGTCGCGCTGGCGGAACAGTTCGCAGTGTTCACGGAGGCGGAGCTGCCTCGGCGGCACGACGTGTGGTTCTACCTGATGGCGCATCCGGCGCGGTTCGGCCGGGACACGATGGCGACCCAACTCCAAAGCCATGCGCCGGTGGAGATGTTGGACGAGGAGCGGCCGGAGGACAAGCTCGGCGTGATTGTCCATGAGTTGGTCCACCACTTCTACGACCGGGCGCCGCTTGGCCGGCACATGGGGCTGATGGCGGAGTTCCGGGGGTTGGCGCCGGACTGGCGAATGGCCGCTTACTCGTACCTGAACGAGGCGGTGGCGACAGCGGCGGGCGTGCTGGTGGAGCGGCGGCTGCGGACCGACGCCGAGTTCGCCAAATGGGTGGCGGATCCGCGGAAGGTCTATGCCCAGCCGTGGATCGCGGCGCTTGGGACTGCGGCGTACCCGCTGGTCGAGCGGTGCCTGGGCGGCGGATGCGGGCTGTTTTCCGGGTTCGCCGGACCGTACGTCGCGGCGGTGGAGGCGGCGTTGGGGCCGCGGGCGCGCCATGCGCATTTCCGGCTCGCCAGCCGGATTCTGGTACTGGGGAACGTCCGGCTGGCGGGAGCTTCGCGGCTGTTCCGGGAGCGCGTCCCGTCGATCCTGCACGCCACTGGCTGGGAGCAGTTAGCGCGGTTCCCCGAACTGCCGGTGGTGATGCTGGCGTTGGAAGGGGAACAAGCGGAACTGCTCCAGCGGATCGGGCCGGGGCGGGACGTCACCGTGTTGATTGGATCCACGCCGGAGGCGGTGGAACGGGAAGTCGAGCGGTTCGCGCTGCGGCCGTTCTAGTTGCCGATTTCTTTGCTGGAGACGGTGGCGGGCTCGGGGCCCCAGTTTTCGCGGATGACCATGGATTGATCGGAGAAAAAGCTGCGGCGGCCGCTGCTGTTGTAGGTCTCCGGAACCACAGTCATCGTATACCCCCCTGGGGTACCCTGCATCTGGAAGAGGAAGCCGGACTTTTTGCCTTTGCTGAGTTCGCCGGGTATGAGGTCGGCGGCGGCTGGGCCGGGCTGGCCGCTGGGCGGGGGGCCGAGCTCCTGGAGGGTCACCGCGTACTTGCCGAACTGGCTTTGGTACTGCGCCTGCGTGGTATGAATGGTGCCGGCCATGCGGAGGGCCGAAAGCTCATTGGCCTGCATTCTGGCGTTGTTGTACTTCGGGACCGCGATGGCCAGGATGATGAAGATGATGGCGACGACGATCATCAACTCCATGAGAGTGAAGCCGCGGCGGGTGATCTGACGGTTGACAGGAAACTTGGACGCAATCATAGCTAATCGTTCTCTATTCTAGTTGACGCGGCGGCGTGCGGGAGCGTTGATGGTTATTTCAGTTCTCGACATCCATGGCTTCGCCGTCCTGGACGCTGAGTGCCGGTGCCGCCGGCGATTGTCAACAGGGGGCCAACCACTCACTCTCGCTTCTTCCCAATCAGAAGAGACAGCAAATACTCATCCGCCACCGCGCTGCCGCTTATCCGCTTCCACTGTTGAAAAGCGACACGCGCCTCAGCAACGATCCCGGCCACATCCGCCTGGCTCCAACTTTTCTCGTTACTGTAGTCGGCTTCATGACGCGATTCCTGCAACTTAATAAACAGATCGGCGACCCTCCGAAGATCGAGCGGAACAGAAAGCTGCGGAGTGCTCCACCCCTTCCACGAACCGGTCGTGACGGCTCGCGACACCTCCTTCATCTGTTCATGCTTGAACGCCCGCTCCAAGCCGAGCTTCTCTGACGGAGATCCCATCCAGCGCTGGGCCGCCTCTCCAACCAGAAGGTGAAACACAGCATAGTAGGCAGTGGAGATTGATCGTCGAAGCCACGCCTGTTCCGGATCGGTCACCGACGGTTTCGTTAAATGTTCAGCCAGCGTCAGGAGGTCGTCAGCGATGGCCATGCCGGATCATTCAGCTTCTGCTGCTCACTCTCGCTGCGGTAATTCACATAGGGGTAGTAATCGGGACTATCCCGGAAAACAATTTCGGACAACGCCCAACTGATGCGATGGACGAAGTCCCCAATAACCTCCCTGCGGCTGGCTGCATCGGTTAGCAGTACCTTGAAAAAAATCCCCGGGTCACCGCTCCAGTCGTCACCCAACGAATACCGAATGCCGACAACTTCACCGGGAAACATCTTCTCAATCTCCCTCACCTGTTCTTCAAGATCCTTCGACGGCGCTATCATCTTACCCTCTACCCATAGAATACGTCATAACAGCGCCCGCAAATTCCGCGCCCCGATCATCGGAATATCATCCGGCGAATCCGCCAAATCCCGCCAAATACAAGCCGCCGCCGCGATTTCCTTAATCCCCGGCCCAAAGCTCTCAATCACCAGCCAATCGTCATACCCGATTGCTTTCAACGCTCCAATCACCCCGGCCCAATCGATCGGCCCGCTCCCGGGAATCCCGCGATCATTCTCGCAAGTATGCACATGAAAAATACGAGAGCCCAACAACCGGATCGCGGCCGCCTGATTCTTCTCTTCAATATTGGCGTGAAACGTATCGTACAAAACCCCAATCCGCGGATGCGCCACTTGCTCACAAAGAGCCAAAGCATCCGCCGCCGTATTCAGGAAAAACGTCTCAAACCGGTTCAACGGCTCCACCGCCACTCGAACTCCAAACCCGTCCGCATACTCACCCAACAACCGCAATCCATCCACGCACCGCGCCCACTCATCGCCGGTCCTTCGCCGTCCTGGCAAATAGCCAACCGCGCTGCAAAACGGCCCGATAAACAACGACATTCCCGCCTCTGCCGTCGTCCGAACCCCGGCCTTCAAAAACTCCAATGACTGCGCCCGCAATGCAACATCATCGGTAGCCAAACTCATCCCCCCAACCAGCGCGCTGCAAAGAATCCCCGGCATCCCGCAAGCCGCAAGCTCCCGCCGCGCCGCCGCCGCCGGAAAGCTGGCAAAGTCAAAAGTCGCCAGTTCAATTCCATCCAGCCCCATCTCGCGCACCTTCCCAATCAGCGGAAAATGCGCCTCCGTAAACCCGGCCGTCCACAGCAGCGTATTCACTCCGATTTGCATTCGATAAACTCCTCTGCCTCGGGATGTCCGGGCCCAAAACATTTCAAAATCACCAGCGGCTCCGTGCGGCTCGCATTGGTTATCGTTACCCCCGCCGCCGCCGCCTCGGAGGAAACAAACAACTCATCCGCCGTCATCTGTCCAAACCGCACCAGCGTGGGCACTTCACAGTCCAACCCATTTATCGTCCCCCGCCCCTGCACCACCAACGCCCCATACGCCCGCGCGTCCCTTACCACGACGGAAAAACCAGGCCCCACCGCCAACTCCCGCGCCGAAAAATACGGGCTCCCATAAACAATCCACTTCTCCAGAAACAACTCACTTTCCGAACACCCCACCGGCTCCCGATAATTGAACTGCGCAAAAAACGGGTCCGTGTTCTTCTCAAAATCGATCCACGACAAAATGTAATCCAAGTCGTTCCGCGAAGCCTCCGGCATCTGCCCCGCCAATGCATCCCAAGGCAGCGGATTTCCCCCGCACATCGACTCAAACTTCGCCCCTACATCCGACGGCGCCTGCGGCTCATACGTCACCATCGTCCCCGGCGCGTGCAGCACGTTCGTGTCCACCTGCCACCCCGTCCCCGGCTTCAATTTATAGGCCTGCGATAACGACAGAATCCCGTTATCCCCATCCCCCCAACGCTGCAAACACCGCCGCACCGCATCGCGCGACGTATGCGCCTGCAAGCCAAAAAACGTATACGGAAACGCCCCCGGATTCGCGTTGTACTGCGCCGGAAAATAGTACGCCTCCGGCTTCCCCCTCTTGCCCAATAACGCCGCCTGCGCGTCGCTCGGATGCACATGCAAAGGAATCGGCACCGCGTTATCAAACAACTTGCACAACACCTGCCAGGAATCTCCAGTAAACTCCCGCAACGGCACACAATCGCCGTCCATTTCGACGTAACTCAATCCCTCATCCGCCGGCGTCCCCGGCCCATTGTCGGCTACGACATTCGACGCCAGCCACCGCTCATCAATCCCGCCCCGCTGCCCGCCCAATGCGTACAAATCGTTAGGATGCAAACGAAGCCGCCCGCCCGGCCGCAATAACGCCCGAGGCACCCAAGTAGGTGCCAGCCGCAGCACGCCCTGCCCCCGCTCGAAAGCCAATCGAAAAAACTCACTCGTGTTCATAAATTCGCACACTCCCATCTTCGGCCAACACCGCCCGCCGCCGTCCATCCGGCGACAAAGCCACTAAACCTGCCTCAAACTCTATCTCGGAAGCCTTCACTTCAATCCCCGTCGCGACCTCGTACACCCGCGCAACACCACCGCCCGACGCCCCCGCCAACCGCCCATCCGCCGAAAGCCAAACACCCCGAACCGTCCCCACATGCGCCGAAATTTTCCGCACCACCCGTCCAGTCTCATCCAGCACCCGAATCTCCCCGCCCCAACCCGCGGCCATCACTCGGCCCCGCCATACCAGCCCCCCCGGATCCGGACGCGCCCCTGCCTCAATCCACCGCTTCACAATCTCCAACTCCGATAAACCCAACCGCTTCCCCCCCATCGGCATGAACGGTTCCAACGCCCCCGTCAACGTCAAATACAGCCGCGATTCCCCTGCCTTCCCCGGTACAATGATCGGCCCCTGATTCCCCCCTCGCATGAGCCCCTCATGCGTCTCCACATCCAAACTCCCCATCTTCACCGCCGCCGCGTGGCAACCATAACAATGCGTGCGAAAAATCGGCTGCAAGTCCCGCTCAAAGCCCTGCCCCGCCAACACCGTTACGGCAAACAACCACCGCAACATCTAAGCAAACAACTCCGCGATCGGCTGCGCGCCCGGCTCCACCACCGCCAGTCCCGGCCGCAACTGGGTCCCCAAAGGAATCCCCAACCCCTTGTAAATCGTCGCCGCCAACTCGCCCGGATGCACCGGCCGGTCCCTCGGTTCTCCGCCGATGGCGTCACTGGAACCAATCACCGTCCCGCCCTTCAAAGGCCCCCCGCCCGCCAAAACCGTGTAACACTGCGTCCAATGATCCCGCCCGCCCGAAGCGTTAATACGCGGCGTCCGGCCAAATTCCCCCATCGCAATTACCATCGTCGAAGCCAACAACCCCCGAACCGCCAAATCCTCCAGCAAACTCGAATACGCCATATCGAACATCGGTCCAACCACATCCCGATAGGCCGAAATCGGCGTAAACGGCTTTGCCCCGTGAATGTCCCAAGTCAGTTCATCAAACACCGTCTCAAACATGTTCACGGTGACAAATCGAACCCCCGACTCCACCTCTCGCAAAGCCCGATAACAGCTCCGCCCAAACCGATTCTCTCCATACCGCGCCGGCGCCTCATCACAACCGAGCACTAAAGGAGCAAACCGTTCCCCCAAAAATCCAGCCCCATCCCCACGCGGCATATTTCCGCCCGTAGCCCCAATCGGCCCCGGCAGCATCACATTCCGAACCCCATGAAACCGCGACGCCACACACCCCAGACTCGGATGTTCTACATCATAAGAAAACGCCCGCCCGGTCTGCATTAAATGATGCCCGGCGTCATGCACCGCCGACCCGGAGTGATACATCGATCGAATCAAGGAAAACTTATCTGCCTGCCGCGCCGTCCGCGGAAAAATCTCCGAAATCGAGATCTCCGGAACATTCGTGCGGATCGGCCGGAACGGTCCCCGCACATCGCTCGGCGCATCCGGCTTCATATCGAAAGTATCCAACTGCGACGGCCCGCCCACCATCATCAGCAGGATGCAAGCGGTGTCCGCCTTCGCGGGGGTAAGACCGCCCAGCAGCGGCAACGCACCCAGACGCAAAAATTCTTGCCGTAACATGCCTAGATTCTATATCAATCAGATATAGCCCACACTCCCATCTTCCCGATACGCAAAACCCCGGTGCCACGTCACCGCCGGATACTTCCTTATCGCGTCCTCATTCAACTCCACCCCCCACCCCGGCTTCGTCGGCAGCGAAATATACCCATTCTTCACCATCAACGGTTCCTTCAAAACGTCCTTCCGCACGCCCTCATCATCCGGGTGATACTCCAAAATAAAGAAGTTCGAAGTCGACGCCGCGAAATGCACATTCACCACCGTCGCCACCGGCCCCATTGGATTATGCGGCGCGACAGTCACATAATGCGCCTCTGCCATCGCCGCAATTTTTTTCATCTCCATGATCCCGCCGCACAGACAGATATCCGGCTGAATAATATCCAACGCGCCTAATTCCAACAACCGTCGAAACTCATGCCGTTGATAATTACACTCTCCGCTCGCCAGCGGAATCGTCACGCGGTCCGCCAGCTTCTTCATCGCGTGTTCATTCTCCGGCCGAATCGGCTCCTCCAGCCACATCGGATTATACGGAGCAATCACCGCCGCCAGCCGCGCCGCCCGCGTCACTTCGAAGAACCGCGCATGAATATCGCACCCGATATCCACATCCGGCCCCAGCATCTCCCGCATCGCCTTCACACGCGCCGCCGCCCCCCGCAGGATTTCGTTATACGGCTTCGACTGATCCCCATCCGGCTGCGGCCGCATCTTGATCGCCGTATACCCATACTTCTCCACCAATCGCTTGGCCTGCTCCGGCGTCCCCGCGCTCTGATACGTTCGAATCTTGT
>CAMDKT010000066.1 GCA_945900935.1 Candidatus Sulfopaludibacter sp. SbA3
ACCCTGCAAGGCATCACCGCCGTGGCGGCCGAGAGCCCCGCGGACGGCTTCACACTCGACCTCACCGACATCTGGGCCGGCCTCTAGCGGGAACCAAACAGGACCCAAAATCAGAAAGTTGGCGGCTCCGGCAATGCGCCTCCAACGGGCTGTGGTTATTGGCCGCGGTGCATGGCGCGAAAAATATCCCTCCAACGGTTCCCGGCGCAGCGGGGTACAATTCAGAATTCCTCTATGCGTCATCTTATTTCAGCAGGATTCGGGATTACCGGCGCGCTCGCGTTGGCTGGTATTGCCATCAACCGGGGCGAGCCGGTCAACTCCATGTGGCTGGTGATCGCCTCGTCGTGCATCTACATTTTCGCCTACCGCGTGTATGCGTCGTGGATCGCGGCCAAGGTGTTGATGCTGGATGACCGCCGCGCCACGCCGGCCGAACGGCTACGCAATGGGCACGACTACGAACCCACCAATAAATGGATCGTCTTCGGGCACCATTTCGCCGCGATAGCTGGGCCGGGGCCGCTGGTGGGGCCGACGCTCGCGGCGCAGTTCGGCTACTTGCCGGGCACGCTTTGGATCATCATCGGCGCGGTGCTGGGCGGGTGCGTGCAGGATTTCGTGATCCTGTTTTGTTCCATTCGACGCGATGGGAAATCGCTGGGCCAAATGGCGCGGGAGGAGATCGGTCGCGTGGGCGGATTTACCGCGCTGGTGACAGTGCTGTTGATCATGATTATCCTGCTCGCGGTGGTCGCGCTGGTGGTGGTCAATGCGTTGAAGGGCTCGCCGTGGGGGACGTTCACGATCGCAGCCACCATGCCGATTGCGGTGTTCATGGGCCTGTATCTGCGCTACTTGCGTCCGGGGAAAGTATTGGAAATCTCGGTCATCGGGTTTCTGCTAGTGCTCGGGTCGATCTTTGCGGGGGAGTGGGTGGCGCAGTCGGCAACGTGGGCGCCGTGGTTCACGCTCTCCGGGGTGACGCTGGCGATTTGTGTGATCGTTTATGGCTTTGCGGCGAGCGCGTTGCCGGTGTGGCTGCTGTTGGCGCCTCGCGATTACTTGAGCACTTTCGTGAAGCTCGGCGTGGTGCTGCTGTTGGGTGTCGGGATTCTCGTTGTCCAACCGCAACTGCAAATGCCGGCTCTTACCCAGTTCATTGACGGCACGGGGCCGGTTTTCGCCGGCGACGTATTTCCTTTCTGCTTCATCACGATTGCCTGCGGCGCCATTAGCGGCTTCCATTCGCTCATTTCCTCTGGCACGACACCGAAGATGATTTCCCGGGAGTCCCACGCGCTGCCGGTGGGGTACGGCTCGATGCTGCTGGAAAGTTTTGTGGCGATTATGGCTGTTGTTAGCGCTTGCGTTTTGGATCCGGGGGTTTACTTCGCGGTCAACTCGCCTGCGGGGGTGGTGGGCGCGACGGCCGACGCGGCGGTGAAGACGATTAGCGCCTGGGGCTTTCCGGTGACGGCGGAACAGATGGCGGCGTTGGCTAAATCGGTTGGCGAAGAGACGCTGTTCTACCGGACGGGCGGCGCGCCTTCGTTGGCGTTGGGGATGGCGCACATTTTCTCCAGAGGCGGGGGCGGCGAGCGGCTGCTGGCGTTCTGGTATCACTTCGCCATCATGTTTGAGGCGCTGTTTATCTTAACGGTGATCGACGCCGGGACGCGCGTGGGGCGGTTCATGTTGCAGGATCTGCTGGGCCACTTTTATAAGCCGCTGGGGAGGACAAGCTGGTGGCCGGGCGTGATCGGCTCCTCCGCCGTGATTGTGCTGAGTTGGGGATACTTTCTCTATCAGGGAGTGATCGACCCGCTGGGCGGCATCAACTCGCTATGGCCGCTTTTCGGCATCGCCAATCAACTGCTGGCGATTATTGCGCTTTGCGTGGCGACGACTGTTTTGGTGAAGATGCATGGGCACAAGTACATGTGGATCACGATCCTGCCGATGGCATGGCTTGGCACTGTGACGTTCACTTCGGCGCTGATGAAGATTTTCTCGCCGCATCCGCGGATTGGGTTTCTCTCGGCAGCCGAAATTCTGGAAAAACTCCCCGTCCAGACCGAGGCGACGCGCACGCTGATCTTCAACAACTATCTGGACGCATTTGTTTGCGGGCTGTTTCTGGTGCTGGTGTCGACGGTTCTGATCGACTCGGCCCGCCTGTGGATCGGCATCTTGCGGGGAACGCGCGAATCGCGAAGCACGGAAACGACGTTCGTTCAGACGACGCTGACGCCGGAGGAGATATAAATGCGAAGGCTTCGGCAGTTTGGGCGGACGATTCTCGCCATCCTACGGGAACTTGGCGACGAGAACGCGTACTCGCGCCATCTGAGGTTGCACGCGCTCCGAAATACGCCGGAGGAGTACCGCCGGTTTCAGGCGGAACACTTTAAGGCCAAATACCAGCAGGCCAAGTGCTGTTGATAACCTGTGAAAAACCAACCCCAATCTGTGGAAAACTGGTGCCAGGCACCAGTTTTCCACAGGGTTAGGATCGGGTTACCCAGCAATAGCCGTGGCGGAGGATCGTTTGGATTTCGCCGCCGAGATTGAAGAGCTTCACTTTCCGGCGAAGGCGCTGGATATGGACGTCTAGCGTGCGCGTGCGCACTCCGCCCGTATAGCCCCAAATCGTAGTCAAAAGGTATTCGCGAGACAGGCACTGACCGGCGTGCTCGCGGAGCATTTGCAGCAACTCCGATTCCTTCTTGGTCAGGTGGAGGGAACCTGTAAACTCGGGAACAGCCATGGCTGTAGATAACATTTAGTACATCTCCTCACCTAGTGTTACGCCGGAAACACGCGCGAGGTTTCAAATTCCGCTATATTCCGTTTACGCCGCCGCCGCGATCTGCACCAGACCCTCGCCGCTGGCCCATTCCGCTGAAGGGGTAAAGCTGAAGGTCTTCTATGGGGGGCGCAATACCCCCACAATTGGGGGTACTTAGGTGGCGCTACCCGTCATCAGGCGCAGCACCCACTCGGCCACACAGACCGGTTTCGGCTGGCCTTCGGCCTCCACGGTGACGTGCCACACGACTTCCACGCCGCCGGGCCGGGGACCGCAGGCAGCTACCGCAAAGTGGCCCCGAATGCGGCTTCCGGCGGGGACGGGGGCTGGGAAACGCACTTTATTTAGCCCGTAGTTGATCGACGCCGATTGGCCGAATTGGAGCGAGACAGCCTCGGCTGCCATGCGGGAGAGGAGGCTCAGCGTGAGGAAGCCGTGGGCGATGGTAGTACCCCACGGACTCTCCCTCCTGGCTCGCTCCGTATCCACATGAATCCATTGGCGGTCACCGCTGACGGCGGCAAAGGAATCGATCATCGGCTGTTCAATTTGGATCCAGGAACTGCTCGCCGCCACTGCGCCGCCAGCCAGCGATTGCAGTTCGTCCAGGGAAGTGATTACTCGGGGCACCCTACTAGAAATACCGCAACCAGGGGGCGTCACTCTCGCGTTTTTTGCGAGTGAACCATGCACAAAGGGGGTACAAAAGGATCAAGACGGTCATCCAAATGGCATATACTCCTGGCAAAGCGAGGCCAAAATCAGCCGGTTTCGGTATCCGGCCCCAGCCGGGGGCGTCGGTGAGCCAATCGGCGTTTCCATACGCTGCCAACGCGTAAATGACGGCGGCACAGTGGATTAGAGGTAAATGGATGAGGTAAAAGAACTGGGGTACCCGGCCAAACATGACGACGAGCTGCCAAAAGCCGGAAACGGTGTCCGGAAGGCGGCTCAAAAGGAGGAGCGCCGGCCCTAACGTCATCAAAATAAACAACAGGGAGGGCGGGTACTTGGCGCAGTTGAGGAACGAATAGAGTCCGCCGAGCCAGGGTTTCGGATCGCCGTAGAAATTGGCGGCGCGAAGGAGTACAAATAGGGCAGTCGTACCGAATCCGAGCCAGCCGATCACGCGGCGGCGGTGGTCATCCTTCATCGCATAAAACACCCCGAAACCATAGCCAGCAAATAAGATAGCCATCCAAGGCAACAGTGGATACTGGGGAAAGAAAATATATCCGGGGGCGATTTCCATATTTTTCCGGTCGTGGAGAATCCGCCAGAGCCACCAGAGCGGCCCGAACTGCTCGGCGCGCCAGGCGTCGGTGAGATTGTGTAGGAAGATCACGGCGACACCGAGAAGGCCAGCCACAGTCGCCGGTAGCTTGAAACGAACCGCCGCGCCGAGAGCGACCATTGACCAACCGATGGCCCAGATTACCTGGCCAACGCTAAAGTGATAGTTGAAGTTGAAGAACCAGCCGAGGCAGCGGACCCAAGTCAATTCGAGGAAGACGAGCCAGAGGCCGCGGGTGATGAGGAAGTAGCTTAATTCGGCGGGCGATTTCCGGCGCGCTTGGAGCCAGGCGCTGGTTCCGGCGAGGAAAACGAAGACGGGGGCACAGAAGTGGGAAATCCAGCGGGTGAGGAATAAGGCGGGCCAGGTTTTGGCGGGGTCCATCGGATCGACCGACAAATCGCCAAAAAAGTCGCGGGCGTGATCGAGCGCCATTAGAAGGATGACGCCGCCGCGGAGCAGGTCAATGGAATCGAGGCGCTGGAACCGCTCACTCACGCAAACCGTTGGAAGAACTGCCAGGACTTAGCGGCGCACAAGTCCCAGCGGTATTCCTGCGCCTTAATGCGCCCGGCCGCGGCGGTGGCGGCAGCCGTGCTTGGGGATAACAACAGCGCTTCCAATCCGTCTCGAATGGCGGACGGGCTGCGCGGATCGACGTGCATCGCCCCGGCGCCGGTTACTTCAGGCAGACAGGAGTTGTTAGATGTTAATACCGGAACGCCAGCGGCCATGGCCTGGGCAACCGGGAAGCCAAAGCCTTCGTAGAGGGATGGGTAAGCGAACACGGCGGCGGCGCGGGTCAACCCCGGCAAATCGCGTTCGGGAACATATCCGAGATACCGTACTCCGGGGAGACCGGAGAGGATTCGTTTCGAGGTCGTGCTAGCCGCCCAACCCATGGGTCCGGCGAAGACGAGATCGACGGCTTCGCGCACGGACGGCGACAGGAGCAGATAGGCGTCCAGGAGGGCGTCTAGGTTTTTGCGCGGCTCGATGGTTCCGATGTGTAGAATGAACGGCTTGGACAGCTTTAGTTGCGTTCGAACTTGAAGCGCGCTGGCCTCGGTGACCTGGAAATATTCGTCGGGGACGCCGGAGTGGATGGCGACGATTTTGTCCGGGTTCAGATTCAACACGCGGATGGCGTCCTGGCGGGTATTCTCACTGACGGCGATGAGACCGTCGGCCTGCGTGAGAATGCGCTCGGCGAAACGCTTGTCGGCGGTGATGTTGGCCGGGGTGTGAAATTCCGGCGTCAGCCAGCAAGTCATATCGTGAACGGTGGCTGTGAGCGCCTTGCCTTTGACGCCGGCGTGCACCTGATTGGTGACGTGGAAGACGCTGGCATCGCCGGTTGCCATTCGGCGCGTCATGGCAAAGCGGTTGGAAGCGAGCAGCCAAGCGATGCGCGGAGCGGTGTGCATCAGGCTCATCACCGACGATTCGTGCGTCAACTGGCCCAGATCCCGGATAAACGGATAAGCATCAACGGCGTTGCCGCTGGAAGTGCGCTGGAGGGCGTGAATCCAGTGATAGAGATAGTTCTTCACCCCCGCGCTGCGAAGCAACAGCGGGGATGCGTCGACGGAGATCCGCATCTGTTTGTAACCGGGGTGCTGTTATCCTATCGCAACTTTGGACTCGGCAAGGGCCTAAACGGTACGGGCTAGGCAAACAAGTTCATTTTGTCCGATGCTTCGCCGAATTTTTGGCAGGTCTGCGCGGGGTCGATATTCCGCAACAGACCGGTAAGCACGGCTCCGGCGCCCACTTCCACCCATTGCGTTACGTCGGCGGCAATCAGCAGCCGCATCGACTCCGCCCAGCGCACGGGATTCGGCACCTGCTGAAAAAGTCCTTCTCTCGCCTCGGCGCCGGAGTTGACCAGCCGGGCCTGCCAGTTGTTGACGAGGGGAATGCGCAAATCGGCAAAAGGCGCGGCGTCGAGATCGGCTTTGAGCAACTCCTGCGCCGGGCGCATGAGGGGGCAGTGAAAAGGCGCGCTGACGGGCAGCGCGATGGCTCGTTTGGCACCGGCGGCTTTGGCGAGTTCCATGGCGCGCGCCACCGCCCCGGCGTGTCCGGCGATTACGATCTGGTCCGGTGAATTGAGGTTGGCCGGGGTGACGACCTCACCCTGGGCGGCCGCGGCGAGAATTTCGTCCAGTTTCCCATCGGGCAGCTTTAGTAACGCCGCCATCGCGCCCACGCCTTGGGGAACGGCGGTCTGCATATATTGGCCGCGTTTGCGAACCAGCCGCAGGGCAGTCGCGAATGGCAGCGCGCCGGCGGCGACCAGCGCCGAATATTCGCCCAAACTATGGCCGGCTACGAAGTCAGGTTGATGTCCTTGAGAGGAGAGAACGGCCATGGCCGCGATGGAAACCGTTAACAACGCGGGTTGCGTGTTTTCGGTCTTTTTGAGTTCTTCATCGGGCCCGTTAAAGCAAAGTTGCGACAAGGGAAAACCTAACGTCTCGTCGGCGGAATCGAACACGGCCCTGGCCTCGGCGGATACGTCGTAAAGTGTCTTCCCCATGCCCGCGTACTGCGAGCCCTGTCCGGGGAATAAAAAAGCTGTCTTTGGCATGAATTTCCAGTTTATCCAAGCTGCGCCGCCCAGGCCGGGTAACCTGCGACGGCGCACCGTCATCTTATTCGATTAAGCTTTAGTCTTGAGGAGCGTTTTTCGTGTCCCTTTCTGAAATCTGCGTACGCCGTCCAGTCTTCGCGTTCATGCTGATTATGTTTCTGGTCACGCTGGGAGTTTTCAGCTTCCTTGACCTCGGCGTGGATCTCTTCCCGAAGACGGACCCAGCAACGGTTTACGTCCGCGTGCGGCTGCCGGGCGCGAGTCCGGAAGAGGTTGTTTCGCAGATCATCCTCCCGCTGGAGGAAACGGTCGCCTCCGTTAGCGGCATCGACGAAATTCGGGCCATGGTGAGCGAAGGCGGCGGGTTCCTGATGGTCACATTTGTATTGGAGCGCGACATCAGCAGCGCGGTTGAAGATGTTCGGGAAAAGGTTTCCGCGGCGATGCGCAAATTGCCGCCCAATGTGTTGCCGCCTACGGTAGCCAAGATGGATCCGGACAATGACCCGATTGTGACGTTGGCCGTACACGGGCAGCGCCCGGTGCGCGAGTTGACCGAAATCGCGGATAAACAGGTTCGGCGGGCTCTGGAGACGATTGACGGCGTGGGCACGATGGACGTTATCGGCGGCCAACTGCGACAGATTAATGTCTTCCTCGACATTGACAAAATGAACGCATACAACCTGAGCGCGCAGGAAGTGGAGCGCTCATTGCGGACTGAAAACGTGGAGACTCCGGGAGGGCGAATTGTCCGCGGCGCGGCCGAGATGGGTGTGCGGACGATGGGACGGCTGGATCATGTGAGTGAGTTCGGCGCGATTATCGTCAAGAATGTTGCCGGCGCTCCCATTCGTGTTCGTGACGTCGGCCACACGGAGGACTCCTTCGCCGAGCGGCGCAGCTTCGCCAGTTACCAGGGCCAGCCGGCGGTGATACTAGAAGTCCGGCGCCAAGTCGGCACGAATACGGTGAAGGTAGTGGATGGGGTATTCGAACGCCTCGCGGAAGTGAACAAATTTCTCCCGCCGGGAACGAAAGTCTCGGTAGTGAAGGAGCAGGCGACCTATATTCGAAAGTCGGTGGAGGCGCTGGAGGAGCATCTGATTCTGGGCAGTTTCCTGGCTGGTTTCATCGTGTTTCTTTTTATCCGCGACTGGCGCACGGTTCTCATCAGCTTCGTGGCCATTCCGACGTCGATACTGGCGACGTTCACGGTGTTGCGGCTGCTCGATTACACACTGAACTCGATGACGCTGCTGGGGCTAACGCTGGCGGTCGGCATCGTGATTGACGACGCGATTATCGTCATCGAAAACATATACAGGCATCTCGACGAATACGACGTAACGCCGGTCCAGGCGGCGATTGAGGCGACGCAGGAAATATCGCTTGCGGTCATAGCCACGACCCTATCGCTGGTTATCATCTTCGTGCCCATCGCCTTCATCACCGGCTTCGCCCGCAAGTATTTGAACCAGTTCGGCTGGACGATGTCGATCGCGATTCTGATTTCGATGCTCGTTGCCTTTACGCTGACGCCAGCGCTGAGTTCGCGGCTGTTGAAGCGAAAAAGTAAGACCAACAATCCTGGACACGAGCACCACTTCTCCGTCTTCGACAAGCCATATACGAAGATCCTGACGTGGTCGCTCGATCATCGATGGGTTCTGTTGGGCGTTTGCGCCGTGGTGTTTTATTCGACGTTCCCCCTGTACAAGATGATCGGGCGTGACTGGATGCCGCAGGAAGATCAGAGCGAGCTCAGTGTGATGATCGATATGCCGGAAGGCTCGTCGCTCACCGCCACCGAGCGCACGGCGAAGGCTCTGGCCGCCAATTATGCAAAGATCCCGGGCGTGATCGCCGTGGTTCCCGCATCCCATACCAGGGGAAGCGAGAGCGTCACCAACGGCAATATCACGATATTGCTCGACCCGCCGGAGAAGCGGGCGCCGATACTGGAAATGGGCAACAAGGTGCGGGCCGCGTCGCTGGAATACGCCTTCGCCCGCCCTCGTGTCAGCTTTCCCAACATTCTCGGCGGCCGGGAGACGTTTTCCCCCATCCGCGCGATGCTCCTTGGACCGGATATTCGCAGTCTGGTGCAGTTAGGCAAGGAGATCAACCAGGCGTTGCTGAAGGAGCCCTCGCTAACCGACGTCAAGGTAAATCTGAATTTGAATAATCCCGAACTCCAGGTGAAGATTGACCGGCAATTGGCGTCCGACCTGGGTGTCCGCGTTGCCGATATTGCCGGGGCTGTCCGCCTGTTGATGTCGGGCGAAGATCAGATTTCGACGTTCAAGGAAGGCTCGGAGCAGTATCCGGTGATGATGCGGCTGTTGAATGAGCAGCGCGACAATCCGGAGGTTCTTGGGCGGCTGTTGGTGCCGAGCGCGACGCGCGGGCTGATTCGTCTCGACTCGATCGCGAAGTTGGAGCACGGGCTGGGACCGAGCCGGATTGACCGTTTCGCGCGGCAGTTTGGCGTGAGCATTTACGGCAATGTCGCCAACACATCTTCGTTGAACGAGGCGGCCGTGGGGGCGGTGCGGGCGATCAACACGGTCGAACTCCCGCCGGGCTACTCGGTGCGTTTTTCGGGCCAAGTGAAGATATTGGAAGAGACCACGAACAGCATGTTGCTGGCGATTGGTCTGGCAAGCATTTTCATGTACATGGTGTTGGCGGCGCAGTTTGAGAGTTTGGTGCACCCTTTTATTATTTTGACGACACTGCCGTTGTCAATTCCCTTCGCGCTTCTCTCGCTGATGGTTACAGGCCGGACGCTAAACCTGTTCAGCGCGCTGGGCGTGCTGCTGCTGGGCATCGTGAAGAAGAACGGGATTTTGCAGATCGACTATATGAACCATCTGCGGGACCGGGGGACGCCGCTTCGTGAGGCGATTATCGAGGCCAACCGCGTGCGGCTGCGGCCGATCCTGATGACGACGTTGTCGATTATTGCCGGGCTGCTTCCGACGGCATTCGGGACGGGCGCGGGCGCGTCCCAGCGTTCCGCGATCGCGGTTACGATTATCGGCGGGCAGACGCTGTGCCTGCTGTTGACGCTTCTGCTGGTACCGATTGGGTACGATATGGCGGAGAAGTTGCGGGCGGGGCTGGCCAATCGTAAGGCGACTCCCAAGTCCATTGACCGGCCGGCGGCTTCACCGGCGGCTGGGGATTGACGGGGGCGCTCCGCCGCCTCCGACGTCGCTGATGCGGGATGGTGGGACCATTTCTCCACAAGGCAACGTCCCAGCCTACGACGAACTCAGCACCGGCCCCGCTCAGGAATCCTCCGGTAGCCAGTTCAATCGCGCCCTCGCTCAGAGCGAGTCCAATGTCACTCCATCCGCCCGCCGTCTGAGCGAATTGGGAACCTCGTAGGCCGTCAACGGCGGTGTCTGCCCACCATTCCGTTGCCGCCTTACGCTTCCTCCATTCGGCACCATCAAACGGCGACACTTATCCCTCGACCGTTTTCCCAGTCGCCATGCCACCGGAGTTCATTCCCCTCCACGAGCTCCCTCAGACCGCGGAAACCCCCGTCCAGAGCCACCTTTGACGCTTTGTGTAAGTGAATTGTCAAAGTTTTGTAAAGCCTCCATTTATTGGCATCCGAAGCCTCCCGCTCCCGCGTCTTATTGGTAGGAGCCAGTTATGAAACACACAATGCAACAGATCCTGTTCGTGGCCGGAGCGATCCTCCTGCCCATCCAGGCCGCTGTTCCCACGACGCCGTCAACCGAGGAGCGGATCGCTAAATCCATCCGCAAAGAACTCCTGACGATGCCGTTTCTCACCATCTTTGACAACCTTTCCTACCGGATCGACGGCGACACCGTTCATCTCTACGGTCAGGTCATCCGGCCGACCCTTAAATCGGACGCCGCCAACCGCGTCGCCAGATTAGAAGGTATCGCCCGCGTCGACAATCAAATCGAAATCCTGCCGCTGTCGCCGTTTGACGACCGGCTCCGCTTGGCTGTTGCGCGGGCGGTTTACGGACAGTCCGCCCTCAACCGCTACGCCCTCGGCGCCAATCCGTCGATCCGGATTATCGTCAAGAACGGGAATGTCACCCTTGAAGGCGTCGTGAACGACACCGGAGCCCGAAACATCGCCAATATCCAGGCCAACGGCGTTTTCGGAGTGTTCTCGGTCACAAACAACCTGAGGGTTGAGAAGTAAAGTTTGCGAATCTACCAGCTCCGGCCATTTTGGCCGGAGCTTTTTTTATTTTCGCTCGTAATATGGGCTATGCACACTCGCCGCGCGCTCGTACTGCTTGCTCGCGCCGCTCCGGTGGCCGCGCAACCGGCGCTGTTGAACGCCGCCTGGGATTGGGGCGGCGGCGATTTCGAAACCGCGCTGGCCGGGGCGGCCCACAGGGGAACCGGGAAATCGCCGAATCCCTGATAGCCCAAGGCCCCAGGGCCGATAGCTTCGCGGTCGCTGGGACCGCACAAGATTCCTTTGCTGGTTCACGCGCAAAAAAGGCGGCGAGCGGGCTGCGGCGGTGGTAACTTATTTACAGTCACTTGGTTGACAATGCCGGATGGCAACGCGGGGTGCATACAATGTCGAGAGAGACTCGCAGCTTAGAATTTTCGCTCACCATTGAGGCCACGCCGGAAGAACTTTGGCTAGCGATTACGGAGGCCAAGGGCATCACGCGATGGTTTGCGCCGGAGGCGCGAGTCACGCCCGGATTGGGCGGAACCGTTCTTTTGTCCTGGGGACCGGGGATGGAGGGGGAAGCTCCGATCACCGCATGGGAGTCGGCGCGCCGTTTTGCATGGACAGAACGCGCGGATACAGATGCTCCCCGTGTCGTCGAATTCACGATCGAGGCAGCCGACGGAGGTTGCACCGTATTACGGCTGGTTCATTCCGGGTTCGGAATCGACTCCGCGTCCGATTCGGAATACGACTCGACTTCAGGCGGGTGGCAATCGTTCCTGCAGTTATTGCGTCTCGATCTGGAGGCGTACCGCGGATTGCGAGGACGGCACGTGTTCCGGATGAAGATGGGCGCAGGGGAGCGGCAATCGGTTGAGGAATCCATCTTGCGGGCGATGGCGTTTCAACGGGATGGAGATTCATACTCGGCGCAATTGGCCGATGATAGGCCAATCCAGGGAAAGGTATTGTTTGAGCGGGCGCCGGGCTACCTGATGCTAACCCTGGAAGGCCCGATTCGCGGAGCGCTGGCGCTCTTCGCGGAAAACTGCGGCGGGGATACGTCGTTGACGACTTCGTGGTATCTAAAAGGGGACGCGGCGGGGCGTGCGGAAGAGATCGTCGTTGCGTGGGATGGAGTTCTCGCGCGCGCGGCGGCAATGTAAGCTGCGTTTGGTCCAACTTACGTTTCCTAATCGGACTAAATAAAACGGGTCCTCCGGGAAATCTGTGGGTAACGTTAGGCAGAATCGCCGATGGACCCGGCTTGCGAAAGGATACTTAAAGGTTGTCATCGCCATATAAAGCAGGCCTTTGGCGTCGCCGGTGGCTGAGAGAAATGCACTGGGGACTCGATCTGGCAAGGGTTTGGTGATGGTCCGGGAGCGCGTCCACGGCCAGAGTTACCCACAGATTCCCCGGACGAGCCAACTATTCTAACATCCCAGTCTTCCCTTTCCGAGCCTTCTTACTCTTTGCATACTGCATCCGATGCGCCCCGCATTTCGGACACCGAAACTTCCTCATCCCATGCGCAATATGCGCAAGCTGTTGCATCGAACTCTTACATCTGCGGCAAGTCATCGTTCAAGTGTTCGCGATAGAATAACAGCTTATGTCAAAGCTCGTCGTCACCTTTGGTGAAATCATGCTCCGCCTCGCCCCGCCAGGCTTCGAGCGCTTCCTCCAATCCCCCCAATTCCTCGCCACCTTCGGCGGCGGCGAGGCCAACGTCGCGGTCGCCGTCGCCGGCTTCGGCCTTCCCGCCCGCTACGTCACCGTGCTCCCCGATAATAACCCCGTCGCCGATTCCTTCATCGGCGAGATGCGCCGCTTCGGTGTCGACGCCAATCAAATCGTCCGCGGCAAAGGCCGCTTCGGTATCTACTACGTCGAACCCGGCGCCAATCAGCGCCCCTCCAAAGTGCTTTACGATCGCGAACATTCCGCCATCTGCCTTGCCCGCCCCGGCGCCATCGAGTGGTCCAAAGCCCTCGCCGGCGGCACTTGGTTCCACATCACGGGTATCACCCCGGCCATCAGCCAAGGCGCCGCCGAACTCGCCTTCGAGTCCGTCAAAGAAGCCCGCGCCCACGGCCTCAAAGTCTCCTGCGATCTCAACTTCCGTAAAAACCTCTGGAAATGGGGCAAAGACGCTAAAGAGATCATGTCCGAGTTATTCAAGTTCGTCGACGTGGGAATCGCTAACGAAGAAGACTGCCAAATGACCCTCGGAATCAAATCTGAAGCCGACGTCCACTCCGGCGCCCTTGACCGCGATGCCTACCGCAAACTGACTGACAAGGTTCTCGAAACCTACCCCAACCTCGAATCCATCGCCGTCACCCTCCGCGAATCGCACTCCGCCTCCCACAACGGCTGGGCAGCCTGCATGAACACCCGAAAAGAATTCCTGCTTTCAAAGCATTACGACATCACGAACATCGTCGACCGCGTCGGCGGCGGTGACTGCTTCGCCGGCGGTCTCATCTACGGCCTCAACGCCCTCGAAACCCCGCAGGAAGCCCTCGAATTCGCCGTCGCGGCGAGCTGCCTCAAACACTCCATCCCCGGCGACTTCAACCGCTTTTCCGCCAGCGAAGTGCAAGCCCTCATCAAAGGCGGCGGTTCCGGTCGCGTGCAAAGGTAACCCGTTATGAAATACGCCCTCTTCCTCTCCGCCGTCGCAATATTCGCCCAGGCCCCTCCTCCCGCCCCCGCCGTAAAAGTAGCGCCGGAAGATCTCGCCAAACTTACCGAAGCCGTCAAGCCACTAACAGCTAAAATCGCGGCCCTCAGCAAAAACCCGCTAATTGCCGACGTCGCCATCTACGAAAAAGCCGTCCGGAACTTACTCAAATACAACGACGAATTCTACGCCGCCAATTACGTCCAATTCGCCAATGACGCCCTCGCCAAAGGCCTCGAACGCGCCCAATCCATCGAAAAAGGCGATCCAGCCTGGACCAAAGAAACCGGTCGAGTTATGCGCGCCTATAAGTCGAAGGTGGACGATTCCTATCAACCCTACAAACTCAGCATTCCCGCCAATTACGACTCATCAAAACCCATCCGCCTCGACGTCATCCTCCACGGCCGCAACGCCCGCCTCACCGAAGCGAGTTTCCTGGCCGTTGACCCGAAAGCCAAACCCTACGCCCAAAGCTGGATCGAACTCGAAGTCTATGGCCGCGGCAACAACGCCTACCGCTGGTCCGGCGAAACCGATGTCTATGAAGCCGTCGAAGCCGTCACAAAGCAGTACAACATCGATCCCAACCAAATCCTCCTCCGCGGCTTCTCCATGGGCGGTGCCGGCGCTTGGCATATTGGACTGCATAACCCCTCGAAATGGGCCGGTATCGAAGCCGGCGCCGGCTTCACCGAAACCATCCGCTACGCCAAACGGGAAAACCCCGCCCCCTACGAACGCGCCGCCATGCGTATCTACGACGCCGTCGATTATTCTCCGAACATCGTCAACACGCCCACCGTCGGCTACGGCGGCGAAATCGACCCGCAGCGCCAAGCCTCCGCCAACATCAGCGAAGCCCTGGAAGCCGAACATATTCGCGCCAACGCCATCTTCCTCACCGGCCCCCAGACCCCGCACCGGTGGCATCCCGATAGCAAAGCCGAATCCGAAGCGTTTCTAACGAAAAACCTCCCCCGCCGCATGCCCGAAAAGTTCCTCTTCGCCACCTGGA
>CAMDKT010000067.1 GCA_945900935.1 Candidatus Sulfopaludibacter sp. SbA3
TGCTTGAAAACGATGGACCCCTCCTCTATCACTGCGATTCAGAAGAACAGCAACGATCCTTCGAGTCCACCTGCCGCAAACTCCGCCGCTTCCTCAATGGACCACTCACCGGTGCCTGAATCCACCCACAGATTTCTCAGACGAGCCAATTAATTTACCCTGCGCGCGGCGCAGATCGAACTGCAAGCCGGTCTGAGCGACCAGCGAAATGCCCCAGACTTGAAGATCCTGCAGCGTGTGGAACAGATCGAGCATCGAGCGGCCCCACCGGGTAAGCTCAGTGGCGAGGATTATGTCGATATTGCGGGCTTGCGCTAATGCAAGGACCTTTTTGCGTTCGGCTCGATCATCCTTCGCTCCGGAGGCGGTTTCCTTCCGGAGAGCCCCAGGAAGCCGGGGGTCTGACGCGGAATGGCCTATGAAATCAACGTGGATTCCCGGCCCTCGGCGCTCACCAAAACTTGACCACTTGTGCTCCGATAGAGTTGCCCACCCTCGGCGCCGCACCTTGGTCCGCAAGGCATAGCTGGGCAAGGCGTTATCGTCCCCGGCCCCGCCGGGTCGGTGGGTCAGTTCTCGTGAACATACTGCAGAGCTTCGGCCAGACGTTCGAGGTGGAGCTACAATAAAGTAGGGGTCGAAACTGAAGCGGGCTCCGCGACGGCGCAATCCATGCTGAGGTATAGTCTGACCGGCTCATCGACGCGATGAGCACGAAGCGCGTCCCGTCGCTGTCGCGGCTAGACACAAAGGCACACCGGATCGGAGGACCCCAATGCTATGCAATCGCGGCCCGAAGGGCAGACTGTCTAACCGAGAGGGCTCTCCGCATTGCAGGCTAAGCCAACGCAATTGCGGCAAAAAAATTAAATAAGAATGCCAGACATCATCAGTGCCATCGCCCAGATTATCTCAGCCATCTCTTTTGCCTGGTTTGGAATGTACGCTCTATTATCGGAAAGCATGGTTGCGGAGTTCAACCGCTACCGTCTCGCCCGTTTCCGCGTGCTCACAGGAGTATTGCAGGTTGCAGGCAGCCTAGGAATTATTGCTGGACATTTTCACCGTCCCATACTTTTACTTTCCGCTGGTGGTCTGACGGCGATGATGTTTCTAGGGGTGATCACCCGCGTCAGAATCAAAGATCCGCTTTCCGCTGCGCTTCCTGCATTTGCACTTGGCGTGCTGAACCTCTTCATTTTTGTGGCTGCTCTTTGAGAAGCATCAGGGGATCAATCCCCAGTAGATGATGATGCAAAACGTGAGCATGAAAAGCGCGGGTACGGACTTCTTGAATGAATCTCCGATCTTCATGTGCATCGCCAGCGCTCCCACCATCAGAATGCCAATGACAAGTGTGGCCGGGGAGACAAGAGAATGAAACCAAATACCCGCAATCAGGCACAGAGCACCTCCCACCTTCAGAGTACCAACGACGTAGGTGAACCAGCCCGGAAGCCCATAGGCGGTGAATTCTTCCACCATCGAACGGGCTTGGCCTCCCCGGTAGGCCGTGCTTTGATTGAAACGAAGCAGCCACACATTTAAGAGGCCCAGGGCAACGATCATCTGAAGTATTGGGATTACGGTTTTCATCTCTCTTTTGTCCTGTCTATCGAATCTGACTTGGCGAACCTCTTCAGTTATATCACTTCGCTGCTAAGCCGATGGCTTCGGTGTCCCTGGGGTGCCAGAGGATCCGGCAGTGCATTCCGAGACAATGCACCAATGAGGGCCGGAGGCGTGGCAGTAGATCGATCCGTGAACTGGAAGGCAATTCAAGCTGTTGATAAAAACAGCATTACAGACGATCAGCGCCACTGGGCGTACCGGCGGCCGTGTAGCCGAAAAGCATTCCTGGAAAGACCCTTCTGCATCCAAGCGATGTATGCTGCCGAATTTCACGGGGGCTTGGCAGTTGATTCACGGTGAAAGCGATTTCGGTTTTCTGGCGCCGCCTGAATGGCACCTGGACACGATCACGCACGAAGACCCTCAGGCGCGCATCCGGACTAGGCAGAAGGACGCGACTGGTGATGTCACGGTCGACCGCGATCTGACGGTCGGCCAGGAGCCTATGAAAATCATGATCCGTGGACGTGAGCGCCAGATCATTGCATTCTGGCAAGCCGCCGTGCTCGTGTTGGAAACGCGGTCTGAAGTCAGCGGCAATGGACGCCGGATTGAGGATCGCCGTTCCATGGACGCGGGAGGGGCGTGGCTCATTATTAAGCGATTGCACGAACAGCCCGGTGGGGCTGTGAGGCAACGCCTGCGCCTTTGACTTCGCTACTCTGATTTGGCCCCTTTCGATGGCTTGAATTGGCCCCACCTGTGAGGCCGCCGGCTAGTACTCTGCAACGCTGGCGAGATGAACAGGAGACAGAAAGTGGAACAGTTCGAACAGATCCGGCGCGACTACGAGGCCGGGAAGACCATTCGCCAATTGGCGAAACAACACGGCGTGCACCGGCGGATGGTGCGCCAGGCGCTGGACGACGCCCTGCCGCCGGAACGGCGCCAGCCACTCCGCGACCAGCCGCGGATCGGCCCGGTGAAATCCGTCATCGAGCGAGATCCTCACTGACGACCAGCAGGTGTGGCGGAAACAACGCCATACCGCTCATCGCATTTGGCAGCGTTTGCGTGATGAGCATCCCGAACACCCGATCGGCGAAGCGACTGTGCGGGAATATGTCCGCGACCGCAAGATCGAAATGGACATCCAGCGGCGCGAGATATTTGTACCGCAAACTTACGCCCCGGCGCAGGAGGGCCAGATCGATTGGTTTGAAGGCGATGTCCGATTGGATGGCCAGGTGCGCCGCGTGCAGATCTTCGGCATGCGCAGCATGTTCAGCGGAGGCGCGTTCCACCGCGCCTATACTAACGCCACGCAGCAGGCATTCCTGGAAGGCCACGAACATGGCTTCGCTTACTTCGGCGGCGTCTTTCATTTACTGCGCTTCGACAATCTTTCCGCCGCGGTAAAGAAGATTCTTCAGGGACATCAACGCGAGGAAACGCGGCGTGTGATCGCGTTCCGTTCCCACTGGGGCTTCCAGAGCGATTACTGCAACCCCGGCGCCGGTAACGAAAAGGGCGGCGTGGAAGGAGAGGTTGGGCGGTTCCGGCGCAACTGCTTGGTGCCGGTGCCGGAGGCCGGCAACATCGAGCGGCTGAATCAGTTGCTTTTGGAGCGATGCCGGTTGAGTGAGCGGCGCACTATCGATGGCCGAACGACAACGGTGCGGGAGGCAATGATGATCGAACACCCCTGTCTGCTGCCGCTGGCCGATCAAGGATTCGAGATCGAGGAGATTCTCTTTCCCATCGTCAACGGCAGCGGCTGCGTACGAGTGAAAACGAATAGTTACTCGTCCCCGCTGCCAGCGGGGGCGCGACCGTTGGTGAAGGCTTGGCCCTTACATGTGGACATCTATGAAGACCTTACTCGTGTCGCCACTCATACCCGCTGTTACGGACGCGGTCACGAGATTTTGAATCTGGAACATTATCTGGACGTGTTGGAACAGAAGCCGGGCGCGATGTACTCGCTCCACACCGCTGGCGCAATGGCGCGCCGCCGGCCGGTGGCCGGCGTATCTCGACGAGTTTTGGAAAGACCTCGATCAGCGGTTGGGCAAGAATCGCGCAACGCGGGAAATGATTGTGTTGGTGCGCGTCGGGTTGGCCGAGGGCTGGGATCGATTGCTGGGTGCCGTCCAGGAGGCGCGGCGGCTGGGAGTGAGCGACCCGGCGGCGGTGCAGCACATTCTCCGTGTCCCGGACCCGGAAGCACGGCGATTGTATGCGTTGCGATTGGCCGAGGAACTCGCCGGGTTTGAACGGCCCATGCCGCTGATGGACGAATACGACATGCTGCTGGGCGGCGATATGGTGGTGATGCCATGAAGACGCAGACGCAAGTGTTAGACCAAGCCAGCGTGAAGCAGCATTGCAAAGCGTTACGGTTGCCAGCGGTTGGCGCGAATTTTGTATCGCTCGCCGAGCAGGCGGTGAAGGAGAACCAGAGTCATGTGCGGTATCTGGAGGCGCTGTTGGCGATGGAGTGCGAAGAGCGCGACCGGCACGCCATTGAGAATCGGATCCGGGACGCGCAGTTGCCTCGGATCAAGACGCTTGAGGAGTTCGATTTCACGCGAGCGCCGCGGATACCGGCGGCGAAGATTCGCGAACTCGCCGAGGGCGGATACATCGACCGCAGCGAACCCATCATCTTTATTGGCGAATGCGGAACCGGTAAGAGCCACTTGGCGACTGGACTCTGTTTGGCGGCCTGCCGGCAGAAACGGCGCGTTCGATTTATCACGGCGGCGGCGCTGGTCAATGAGTTGGTCGACGCCAAGCAGAACGGGCAGGTGAAGCGGATGATGGCGCGCTGGACGAAGTATGACCTGATCGCGCTCGATGAGGTCGGCTATGTCCCGCTGGCCGACATCGGCGCGGAGTTTTTATTTCAAGTGATCTCGGACCGGGCCGAGCGCGCGGCTTTGATTTTGACGACGAACCTGCCGTTCTCGGAATGGACGACGGTGTTCCCGAATCCGCGCTTGTGCAAGGCGCTGCTGGACCGCATCACCGACCGGGCGCATATTATTGATACCGGAACCGAGTCGTTCCGTTTTCAACGCACGCTGGATGGGAGGAGGCCGCGATGAGGTTCGCGCCGTTGGATGGCCCCGGCGTCCGTTCCGCCATTCCGGCCTCGCCCTCCGGGCGAGACCTCCAGGCTCCACTCCCGCCAGGGCCATCCAACATTTCCCCAGCAAGATGGGGCAAACTACTAGTACAGGTGGGGCCAAATGAGAGCATCGAAAGGGGCCACGCCGGGCTGGCGAAGTCACTGTTGGTGCCGGCCCTTTTTCTGTATCTGCGGCGCGAAGATTTCCGCACCTCCTCGCATCCTAACCTCGTCATACCTCTCGCCGATGCCCGCAGTTACGGAGACATAGGTTTTCAGGGGCGCTCCGAAGACCTGACCCGCACAAACACTCCATCACCCGGAATGGCATTCGCTTCACCCAGGGATACGTCACGATCCATATTCTCGACTGCATCGACGATCCCAACCTGCGGCAAAGCTTACAGAAAGTGCTCAATCGCGGCGAGGCCGACCACCGCATGACGCAAGCCATCTCCTACGTCACCTCCGGCAAGTTCCGGGTGAAAACCGAGGCGGAGTAGCAAATCTGGAACGAATGTTCCCGGCTGATCGCCAACGCTATCATTTACTACAACACCCTGCTCCTATCGCGGGTTTACGAGCAAAAGATGACAGCAGCCGACCTGGAGGCTATCAAGGTTCAAGAGCACCTTGCCCGTCGCTTGGCGGAACATCAATTTGATCGGCAACTTCGACTTCACGACCAGCTCAACGTCCGTCGCCATTGAAGCCTTGGCAGCGCACTACGAAAACGAGGACTTCTGGCGCCGTTCCATGCAGGAGGAAGAAAATGACGGTCCAGAATCGTCAATTAGGAGAGCGCCAGAAAGCCGGAGGTCTGACGCGGAATAGCCTATGAAATCAACGTGGATTCCCGGCTGCTGAACAGCCCCCTTCGTCGGAAACCCAATGTTTTGATCGGGCAAAAGCCGAGATCAACGGATCTCAGCCTTTTGGAATCATACACTTCGTGTACTGACCCCCGGCTTCCTGGCGCTTTCGAGACGCTCAGCAGCCTTGAAGTGCGACCGTTGTTAGGACGTCGTCGATAACGCCGATAACGCGAGGCAGAGGTCAACAAGAGAATCTTCTTTCAGCGATTGATGGCGCGGCTGCGGGACAGCCATCGCTGCCAGACCGGGTTTGCGACGGTGGTCAACGTCGCTCTGCTGTGCTGACCAGCGGGGATCACCACGGGCGCTCATAATATTCTATACATCGGTTGCCGAGTAGAAACAACGACTTACGAACAGCGGGGAGATTTAGGCTAACTTAGGCAACACAATAGATGTGTCCGTGGCGCTCAGCCGCGCAGGGCTTGGCCGGCCAAACGCCGACCTGCGCTCATAATTCAGGTAACAGAAGCTTTCAAGCAGCCCACTCTGCCCCACTTAATCATTCAAGGGGCGCCGCTGGTCGTTGTTCCGTTAAGACGCTCGTCTTTGGCGGACATGGACTTGGTCGCTCTTGGCAACTCGTAGAGAGTAAACACAATTGCACTTAAAAGCAAAAAGAAAGTACATAACCCAAAAACGAATATTGAGGTGTCAGACACTCAGCGTCTCCTTGCAGCGACGTGAAAAAAGATACCGGTGCCGAGAATCGAGGGCACCCACAAGCCGACAAAAGCCCCCGCGTCCTTGTTCAGCTCCACGCCGAACCCGAACCACAACGACACAGAAAAAAGAAAAGACAGAAAAGCTGCCAAAAGAACCATTACGTCACCCTTGCCGAGCACAAGCGATACCTCCAATGAATAGTCTCACCTAATGAGAGTGGTTGTCCAGGTCAAAAGCTCTACTATCTTTCACCGATCTCTCAATGAAGCCGCCGAAAGATGGAGACCTTTCGGTCCGGACGCGTTTCCAGGCCTGGCGGACTAACTGTAACGGGCCACAATACTAGCCCCCGTACCGGGCAGTTTTTCTCACATTAACTCCCGCCCGTGCCGGGCGACATTGTGATGCAGCGCGGGGCTCGGGCATGGCACACGCGGCGGGCGCGCCGGGCGCCCGCCGCGTGTGCCATGCCCGAAAGGGGGGTCTTCGCGTAATAGGATGGCGAGGTGTGCGGGAGAGTTCTATCAGGTTTCACCAGCCAGAAAACTCCCCCGCCGCGCAGAACGAACCTTGGGAGTTGACTGTCGTTCTCGGAAACCTCATCTTAAGGTCTGATCGGCCCGGATCCACGGCCTTTGGGGGTCTTTGAGGGAGAGCCTTTGGACTTCCCTCGCCCGGCGTCGTCGGCTGGCAATACTCTTTCCGCGATGCCAATAGGCTCACGGGCGCGGCCTCGGAGACGGTCAATCGGGCCGCGCAAGGGTACAGGCCGATACGGATGGAATCGCGCCGAAGATACCTTTATGCGGCGCGGCGCTCGTACCGATGATGGAGTCCGCCGACGTCGGCTTTCGAGATAATCCGCCGTCCCTCACACCTTGGGTTTTGTTCAGTTAATGTCTGCACGGACATCCGTGCAGATAGCAACTGAACTGGATTCACAGCGACGTTGAGCCCGACAGTCGCCTGATAATAATGCGAGCCTTGCAAGGTGATGCAGTTTTGCGAGGATCTCACGACCACGAAAGCCGTAGTCAGGACCACTGAGAAATGGCGACCATGGGAATCGAAAGAAGGGAGGCAACCCCCAATTTATTTGCAACTTCGAGGTTTGCGAGAACCACAGATGCAGTGGATGGCGATTCTAGGGACGATTACGGGCTATACGGCGCATCATCGGGGTGGGGTCGCCGATGCCTTATATGTGATGGGGGGGGGCGGCCGGGCGGAGTCAGGCAGCGGATGCGGGCCATGATGAGGTCGGCGGCGTGGGGGGCGGACTCTAGTTCGGCGGGCGAAATGACGGAGCCGAAGCGGACGACGAGACGATCGGTTTCGTGCATTCCGCAGGGGACAACGGGAAGGCCGAGCTTGGCGAGGGTGACGAAAAGGCGCTCGACTCCGGGGAGGGGCGGGGCCATCTGGAACGCCCTTCCGGCTACTCCTTCAGGGAAGATACCGAGGGGCCGGTCGAGGGACTTCGCGTCCTTAAGGAGAGTTCGGTAGCTGCGGGCGGTGAGGGCGGGGTTGGTGCCGGCGAAGGAGACGGGGTAGCAGTGCAGGGCGTGGGCGACCCTCGGCAGGAGCCAGTCGCCGAGGGAGGGGAGCTTCCAAGGGCCGATTTTGACCGGGGGCCAGTTGGCGGTGACGACCCAACGGATCGGCGGGTCGGGGAGATCATAGTGGCGCTGGAGAGCGACCGTGATCACGCTGCAGGGGTGGAGGATCCAGAGACCGGGGCGTTGGTAATGGTTCGGGGCGAGGACGAACGCGGGGCTGGGGGGGAGGTTTTCGAGGCCTTCGATTTGCGGGTCGGGCTTGAGGCAGGGGAGAGACTGCTCGGTGAACGTTTTTACCGAGTAGCGGGTTTTCTCCCAGATGTGAGGGGTTAACGCGAGGACTTGCCGCCAAGGGGTAGGATACTCTTTCACACTTCCCTGCCCTTCCAGATGGCCTTGCGGCCGGTTAGGGTAGTGATCATGCCGTTGATGGCGATGGCTTGGAAGCCGTAGATGGCGAGGGGGGCGAGGAGGGTGGCGGCGCTGCGGTACCAGGGGAAGAGGACGACCGAGGGGATAAGCGCGAAGAGGGCGGCTTGGCGGTAGAGATGGTCCTGGACGAGCCAAAGTATGACGGGGAGCCAGCTTGCCAGGAGCGTGGAGGCCATGACGACCTGGAGGCCGGTGAAGGGGTTGATTTGGAGGAAGCGGAAGCTGTTTTTCTGGAATCCTCGCCAGATAGCTCGGAGGCCGTCGTACATGCGAACGTTGCCCATATGTTCGGCCCGGGTGACGCGGGCGTGAATGCCTTTTTCGGCGGCCAACTTCGCTAGGGCGACGTCCTCGATGACGGATAGAGCGACGGCGGCGTGGCCGCCTAGACGGTGGTAGGCTTCGCGCTTTACTAAGAGACATTGGCCGTTGGCGAGCCACTGGGTGGGACGGCGGTGGTTGACGGCGCTGGTATTGACGCCGGTGAAGTAGAGAGCGAAGGCGTAGGGGAGGAGGATTTTTTCGGCGAGGGTTTCGCACTGCTGACGGAGGAAGACGCTGGCTATTTGGAGTTCGTGGTCTTCGGCGTATTCGATGAGGCAGGGAGCGAAGACGCGGGCGTACCAGGTGTCGGCGTCGATGAAGAGGAGCCAGTCGGTAGTCGCTTCGTTGGCTCCGGCCATACAAGCGTTGGGCTTGCCTAAGTGGCCATCTGGGAGGGGCGGGGCGGAGAGGACGCGGGCACCGGCTTCGGCGGCGATTTTGGCGGTATCGTCCGTCGAGGCATCGTCGACGACGATGACGGATTCGGGGGGGAAGCCGGAGATGGCGCGGGCGATGTTGGCGGCTTCGTTGCGGGCGGGGATGATGACGGTGACCGAGGGGAAGTCGAGACCGATGACGTAGGGAATTTTCGGCAGGCGGTTGTAGTTATGCCACGCTTTGCGGAGGAAGAGGACGATGCCGAGGGCGGTGACGATAGCCGCGTAGATAGAGGTCATACGGTGATTTTGCGCACGGTGGGTCCGGCGACGCCACTGGGGAATAGTTTGGTTTCTTCGGTGGCCTGCCAGGCACCGGTGGAATCCTGGGCCCGGGCTTCGGCTTGGATGGCGTCAGGAGCCGAAAGGGCGATGTGCCAGCGGGTCCAGCAGTAGGGGGAGAGCGGGTTTTCGAGGGTGGCGTTTTGCCAGTCGCCGAGGGGGCCATCCTTCGAAAGCAGGCGGACTTGGACGGCCTGGATGCCTCGGCTACCGGCGAAGGAGACGCCGACGACTTCGCCGGGGGTTGCTTTATCGATGTAAGAAGCGATGTTGGTTTTGGCTTCCTTGGTGTAGCCCATTTTGGGCCAGGTGCCATAGTAGGGTTGGGAGACGAAGGCGATTTCGCCGATCCACTTCACGTTTTTGAAGCCGTAGTAGCGGGGGCAGAGCATGCGGATGGGAAAGCCATGGGCTCTCGATAGGGATTGGCCGTTCATGCCGAGGGCGAGGAAGACTTCGTCGGAGAGGGCGTAGTCGAGGGGGAGGGAGTCGCCGTGGCCATCGGCGCCGATGAAGGCCACTTCTTTGATGGAGGGAGGAAGGGTGGAGCCGTCGAGGATTTGGCGCAGGGGGAAGCCCGACCATTCGGCGGTACCCATGAGGTCGGACTTGATGGTGTTGGAAATACAGCGGAGGGTGATGTAGCGCTGTCGGCGCTTGGCTTGGAGGAGTTGGAGATAGGAGAGAGACAGGATCTCTTTGCCGTCGACGGTGAACTTGAGGCGCCAAGTGGCAGGGTCGAGCAAGGGGTCGATGGAATTTTTCGACATTGTGTAGTGCTGGCCGATGGCGGTGACGGGTTTGCGGGCGAGCCTGTGGAAGCTGTCGGCGGGCGGGATGAACGTCCAGAGGTCGAAGGGCTTGGCAGCGCGGGCGGCGAGGCGGGCGTCGCGGAGGTAGCCTTCGACGGCGACGGCGAGGGTGGTGCTGGACATGACGGCGGAGAGGAGGCGGCGACGGGACGGGGAGAATTTCTCGACGCGGGGGGCGGCGAGTAATAGGGCCGCGAGAGCGGGGAGCCAGAAGGTGAGTGCCGAGACGCCAAAGATAAAGTAGTAAGCGGCGGCGACGGGCACAATTCCTATATAGCGCCAGGAGAGGGCGACGCTGGTCATGCCAAAGCCGAGAGCGAAGAGGCCGCCGGTGAGGGCGAAGGGTTTGGCCCAGGCACCCATGGTTTCAAGGAGGAGGACGCTGTAGGTATTCGGCGTGCGGGCCATGATCCATTCGCCGATGATTTCGGTGAAGAGAGGGACGGCGAAGACATAGTGACAGAGGTAGTGGACGAACAGGCCGAGGGCGGTGGCGAGCGACCCGCGTTCGATGGCGGTTTTCATGATTGGAACTGGCGGCGGACGAGGGCTCCGGCGGTGATGCTGTATTTTTTCCAGGACGGAACGACGGCTCGTTGGGCGTAGACGTTGTACTCCATTTTCTCAATTCGGCCGAGGATGTCGCGGTAAACTTTGGCGGCGATTTCGACGGCGAAGCGGCCTTCTGGTTTGAGCAGGGGGATACCGGGGAAGGAGCGTTCGTAATAGCCGCGGGCGCGATCGATTTGGAAGCGCATGAGGGCATCGAAGTTGGGGCCTCGGCGGCGGGCGAGGAGGTCTTCGGGCGAGTAATTGAATTGGGCTAGTTCGTCGGCGGGGAGGTAGATGCGGCCGCGGTCGGCGTCTTCGGCGAGGTCGCGGAGGATATTCGTGAGTTGCATGGCGATGCCGAGGTCTTCGGCGTAGAGGAGGGCGTCGTCGCGGAAGCCGATGACGTGGGACATCATAAGGCCGACGACGCTGGCGACGCGGTAGCAGAAGAGGCGGAGGTCGGCGAAGTCGGCGTAGCGGACCTTTTCGAGATCCATGCGCATGCCTTCAATGAGTTCGAGGGGGTACGCTTCAGGGAAGCCGCATTGGCGGCGGGTGTGTTCGAAGAGCATGAGGACGGGGCTTTCGACGGTGTGGCTGTTCAGGACGGCGAGGAGTTGTTCGCGCCAGGATTCGAGTTCGCGGCGGGCGGCGGCGAGGTCGGGATTTTCGTCGACGATATCGTCAGTGGAGCGACAGAACCAGTAGACGCTATAGGCGGCTTCGGCGAGGTGGGGCGGGAAGAAGCGGGTGGCGAAGTAGAAGCTTTTCGAGCCGGCGGCGGTGGCGGCGGCGGCGCTTTGCTTCCACTGCGCTAGGTGTTCGGAATCCGCTCGCATATGAGTTTTTCGGCGATACGGGCTGAGCTTAGCACGCCGGGGACGCCTGCGCCGGGATGGGTGCCGGCCCCGACGAAGTAGAGATTTTTGACGTCTTCGCTTTCGTTGTGGGGGCGGAACCAGGCGGACTGGGTGAAGATGGGTTCGAAGGAGAAGCCGGAGCCGCGGTAGGTGTTAAGGGTGGTCTCGAAATCGAGGGGGGTGAAGCAGCGCTCGGTGACGAGGCGGGACTGGAGACCGGGGAGGTAGTTATCCTCCATATACTTCATGACGAGGTCGCGGAAGGGCTTGGCTTGCTTGGTCCAATCGATACCGCTGAGTTGGTTGGGGACGGGGATGAGGGCGTAGAAGCAGTCGTGGCCCGCGGGGGCCATCGTGGGATCGGTTTTGGAGGGGCGATGGAGATAGATGGAGAAGTCTTCGCCGAGGATCTTCTTATTAAAGATGTCATCCAGGAGTTCTTCGTAGCGGCGGCCGAGGAGGATGGTGTGGTGTTCGATGTCTTCGTAGACGCCGCGGGTACCGAAGTAGATGACGAAGAGGCCCATCGAATACTTCATGCTGTCGAGCTTCTTGTTGGTCCACTTGTGGCGGGAGCGTTCGGGGAGCATTTTGCGGTAGGTGTTGGCGACGTCGGCGTTGGAGACGACGGCGTCGGCGGTGTGCATTTGGCCGACATCGGTATCGATGCCGGAGGCGGAGCCGCCGCGGGTGAGGATGCTGCGGACGGGGGTATTGAGATGGATTTTGCCGCCGAGTTCCTCGAAGAGCTTGCCGAGGGCGGCGACGACGGCACCGGTGCCGCCCATGGCGTAATGGACGCCCCATTCGCGTTCGAGGTGGTGGATGAGGGCGTAGATGGAGGTGGTTTGGAAGGGATTGCCGCCCACGAGGAGGGGATGGAAGCTGAAGACGCGCTGGAGGAGAGGATCCTTGATGTAGCGTTTGACGAATTGGAAGACGGTTTTGTGGCTTTGGAGACGGACGAGGGCCGGGGCGATTTTGACCATGTCCATGAAATTGAGGAAGGGGACGTCGGAGAGTTCGACGAAGCCTTTCTGGAAGATGAGCTTGGCTTGGCGGATCATCTCCTGATAGCCTTCGACGTCGCCGGGCGAAAACTCGGCGATTTTGCGGAGGGTTTCTGATTCGTCGGCGTTATAGGAGAAGCTGCGACCGTCGTGGAACTCGATGTTGTAGAAGGGGTTGACGGGGACGATTTTGACGTAGTCCTTGATGTCGCGACCTGCTCCGGAAAAGAGTTCGTCGAGCATGAAGGGGGCGGTGATGACGGTGGGTCCGCCGTCGAAGGTGAATCCGTCCTGCTGGTAGACGTAAGCCCGGCCGCCGAGTTTGTCGCGGGCTTCGAAGAGTTCGACTTGGTAGCCGCGGGTTTGGAGCCGGACGGCGGTGGCGAGGCCACCGAAGCCGCTACCGATGACGATGATTTTTTTCAAGATCCGGGCGAAGGAGGGAGGAAGAGGTTCTGACATGGAGCGGCTAGGCGACGGACTTTGCTTGGAGGTAGTCGAGCATTTCGGAGATTTCGGCGGACTGGGAGCCGAAGGGGGTGAGGAGGGAGCGGGTATCGGAGAGTTGGCGTTCGAAGGGTTCGCGGGAGGTGGCATGGCCGTCGTTGAGATCGTCCATAAGCTGGTAGGAGATGCCGAATTCGAGGCCGAGTTGAGTGGTTTGTTGGCGGAGGGGTTTATCGAGGGGAGAGCCGAGAAGGCCGGCGCGGGCGGCGAGTGTGAAGAGGGGGGCGGTTTTGAGTTCGGCGAGTCGGCGGGAGCTGCAACCGGGGGAGGCGAGGTCCATGGCTTGGCCGCCGACGAGGGAGTTGCAATCGAGGACGCGGAGGAGTTTTTGCTGAAAGCAGCCGAGCATTTCGGCTTCCGCGGGGCAGGTGACGCCTTGGGTGGCTTGTCGGGCGGCGAGGGCGACGAGGCTGAAGGCGGCGAGGAGGGCGGTAGCTTCGCCGAATTGGCGATGGACGGTGGGTTGGCCGCGACGCATCATTTCGTCGTCCATGCAGGGAAGGTCGTCGACGATGAGGGAGGCGCAGTGGAAGAGTTCGATGGCGAGAGCGCCTTTGGTGACGAGGCGCACATCTGCCTTCGCCATGCGGCCGATGCGGAGGGCGAGGACGGGACGGAGCCGTTGGCCGCCATTGAGCACAGCAAAACGCATCGCCTGGAAGACGGTATTGGGGGCCGGACCGGAGGGGCCGTCGAGAGCCTGTTCGAGTGCTTCGTCGACGAAGTTGCGGTCAGCGACGAGGGTGGGCAAAAGTGCCGAGCTCATCAAGGTACTCCCTGAGATGATTGGGATTCGCGTTTTGGTGTATTTTTGATTATTGCAAGGATTAAGAACAATGCGCAAAATGACTATCAGCCTGTCGCCGGGGGCAATCGGCGTAAAAGCGACGCAGGAGCAGGCGATTGAGTTCGCTCATTACTACGGCTACGAAGCGGTGGAGCCCTCCGGGGAGACGTTGGCGGGGCTTTCGGGGTCACAGATAAGGGACTTGGCGGCGAAAGTGCAGGCCCAGCGATTGGTGTGGGGTTCGGCGGGATTGACGGTGGAATATCGGAAGGATTTCGGGACTTTTGAGGCGGGAATGGCGAAATTTCCGGTGGTGGCGAAGGCGCTGGCGGCGGCGGGGGTAAAACGGGTGTCGACTTGGATCATGCCGGGACATGAGGAGTTGACGTACACGCAGAAGATGAAGATGCATGTGGAGCGGCTGCGGGCAATTGCGACCATTTGTAAAGATAATGGGCAACGGTTGGGGTTGGAGTATGTGGGGCCGAAGACGCTGTGGACTTCGCGGCGCTTTCCGTTTTTGCATACGATGGCGGAGTGTAAGGACTTATTCTAGTTCCCTTTCAAGATGAGCCTAACAATCCACGGCCACGCCGTCAGGCTTCGTAGTGCTTGGCTGTTCGAGGCCATCCGTGGAAGACCCTCTTCGAGTTGGTCGACGACAGCCGCCATCGAGTCGAAAACCCTGTTGGGGAATTTTTTTTCGCGCAGTTCATCCCAGACGTGTTCCTGGGGATTGAGTTGTGGAGAATAGCCGGGGAGGCGATGCAGCC